>JBAVIQ010000270.1:0-3681 GCA_049687035.1 Steroidobacteraceae bacterium | reverse complement strand
GGCAGACCCGCCAAGCTCGACCAGCGACCTGCCGGTGAGCACGCCGGTTTCGCCGATGGCCTCGCCCGGATCGACCACGAGCCGCTCGCCGGTTTCCTGGCCATTCGACAGTGCCAGCCAGAATTGCATGCGACCGCGCGCCGGCGGGCGCAATGGCTGCAAGGCCATCAACGAACTCCCGACCTGCGGCGGATCTCGGCCAGCAGGCCCTCGGCCGCAGATTCGACCAGGTCGAGCACGTCGTCGAATCCCTTCGCACCGCCGTAATAAGGGTCGGGCACGTCGGCCGGCGCTGTCTCGCCGGAAAACTCGAGCAGCGTTCGAATGCGGACGTGATGCCTGGCTGGACAGCGGTCGAGGAGCGTCGCGTGATTGAGTTGATCCATGGCGAGGATCAGGTCGAAGCGTTCGAAGTCCTCATCATGCACCTGTCGTGCCCGCAGGCCCGTCAGGTCGATGCCCCGTCGGGTGGCCGCTGCGATCGTGCGCGGGTCGGGCGGCTCCCCGACGTGATAGTCGTGAGTGCCCGCGGAGTCGATCTCGATGTCGAGCTCGGGAGCATGCCGGCGGACGTGCTCGCGAAACACGCCTTCGGCGGTGGGCGATCGACAAATGTTGCCCATACACACGAACAGTACCTTCATCGCGGTCACGCCTCGGCAGTCGAGTCACTCGATAATGAGTTCAGTTTACGATCGAACGTCCAAGATCCCGGCCCGGCAATCGCTCGAAGTCGAGCGCTGGGAAACAAGAGTCAGTCAACCTGCTCACCTGCGAATTTAGCCGGATTGCACGGTGGATGGCCGAGAGATTGTCCACCGGATTCCAGGGGGTCGATTGAACATATGGCCGAGCAGGCCCGTGGTCGCCACTGATACTGCGAATGAGCTTTGCCGCGCCCTACAGTCGTGTGAAGATTGCATTGATACGGTCCACACGAGGTGACCGCGACAGCTGCCGGTCCCCGGCGCAGGAACATGCACTATCCATCACTCGCGGAGTACGCCGACGCCCTGCAGTTGAGCCTGGGCATCGCATTGTCGGACCCGGTGCTGGGCCGCGGCACCCTCCGCTCGCGCGGGCCGGGCCAACCGGTCATTCGCAGCGGCAACTTCGCACTGACGTTCGAGGTCGTGGCCGACGGCAGGAGTTACGCCGTCCGCTGCTTCCACAAGCCCTCCGATTCGCTGCAAGAACGCTACGACGCCATTGGGAGACACGTGCGCCCAATCCGCAGCACATGCTTCGTCGACTTCGAGTTCCAGCCGAATGGAATCACGACCGAGAGCGGCACCTACCCGATCGTCCGGATGGACTGGGCGCACGGCCAGACACTCGCGGCATTCGTTGCCGCACACCGGGCCGATGTCGGTACGCTCGAGCAATTGCGCGTATCGCTGCAGGAAATTTCCCGCGAGCTGCACAGACACGGCATTGCCCACGGCGACATCCAGCCGACCAACGTGATCGTCCAGAGCGCGACCCAGCTGCGGCTGATCGACTACGACGGCTTGTTCGTGCCGCAACTCTCGGGCCTGCAGAGCACTGAACTCGGCCAGCGCAATTTCCAGCACTCCGGTCGCCGTGGCCGGCATTTCGACGCCGGCCTCGATTCTTTTGCGTTCTCGCTCCTCGACCTCACGCTCGACGCGCTCTGCCGTCGGCCCGAACTCTGGGAGCAATCCGACAGCGATGCGGACGCGTTCATCCTGCGAGCCGCGGACATTGCTGATCCGGCAAGTTCTCCCGCGTTCAGCCTGCTGGCCGCGGTGCCGGGATTCGCGCGGAGAGTGCAGAACTTCGCAGCCATTTGCGCCGCTCCCTTCGAACAGGTCCCGACGTTCGAGGACTTTCTCGCGGGCCGCAACCTCCCGACCCGTCCGGTCGTGTTGGCCGGCAATGCGGCCCTGCCTTTGCGCCGCGAGTACGTCCCGGCGTGCGACGTCGTGGACGCAACGAACTTCGCGCAGTGCTGCAGTCATGTAGGTGATCGCGTGGAGATGATCGGCAAGATCGTCCGAGTCGGAATGGGTTCTTCGCCGCAGAGCGACACGCCCTGCCTGCGCGTCGAGTTTGCGAATCAGTCATACGACATGGCCTGCCTGAAGATCTGGCCAGAGGCGCTCGGCAGCGGACAGAACGTCCCCGACGCAACTTGGGTGGGGCAATGGGTCCGCGCCGTCGGCCTGGTCGAGCCGGTCCACAGCGCTGGGAATGGCACCGGGCACCACAAGGATGTCGCCATTTCGATCACCGACTCGTCGCAGTTGCACCGGCTCACTGCGACCGAAGCGCGGCGCTGTCTGCGCGCACAGCGCAGTCGGACCCGCCCAGTGCTGGACACGACGGCCGGCGTCAAGACCGACCGTGTCGTCACTGAAGCCGCGCCGCGGCCCTCGTTCGCGCCCTCCGCTGCGTTGCCAGCGGTGCCCGTGCCGCCGATGCCGGCGGCGGGCCGCACCACCGACGTCGGTCGGACCCGTCCTGCCCTGGCCACGCCGGCCCGCATCAGGACCGACCGTGTCGTCATCAACGCCGCCCCGCAACCTTTGGTCGTGCCACCCCCAGCATTGCCGGCGGTGCCCTTGCCGTCGACGCCGGCGGCACGCCGCGCAACCGACGTCGGGGGACGCACGTGGCGCAGGTGGTCATGGGCGGCCGCAACGTTGCTGGCCGCTCTCGCGATCTATGCCGTCATCGACCGGCAGGAGCCGACGACACCCGATCCATCGATGGTTGACGCCCATGACGAGCGACAACCCGCACTCGCAACGACGACGACCGTGCAACCCGCCGCGCAGGACTTCGCCAGCCGGCTCGAGTCGCAGGAAGTTCTGAACAATTCGCGGCTGCCGATTGCGACGAAGGCTGGCACCCTGGCCATCGGATCCGTGGACGAATCCGACGCCAAACCGGTCGTTCTGCTCGATGGCCATGTGGTCCCGGGCCTGCGCGACGATGCGATTTCGGTGGCGCGTCGCGCCGTGTTCTCGGACCGCGAGATCGTGGTCGGATTTACGCGGTGCAATGGCACGATCGCGCCCTGCGGCCTGCAGCAACCGTTCTGGCTCGAGTTGCGGACCGGCCAACCACCGACTGTCCGGCGGGCGACGGGACTGTGGGTTGGCACCGGCGCCGGCGCCGTGGCCGCTTCGGCCAACGGCGTGCAAGTCGACCTGGGCGTG
The DNA here is from genome assembly GCA_049687035.1 of Steroidobacteraceae bacterium. GTDB lineage: Bacteria > Pseudomonadota > Gammaproteobacteria > Steroidobacterales > Steroidobacteraceae > RPQJ01. The sequence continues at coordinate 496 of JBAVIQ010000270.1, read as the reverse complement.
TGGAACGGCGAGCACCGTAGTGCAACGTTGACGGCAGCTGGCAGTATTGCGGTCGCACGCAAGCGCGAGCCGCGCCGGTCACTCAGCCGCGCAGATTGTGCAACCGTGATCAAGGCTGCCGAGTCGTGCGCGACCAGCCGCGACTGCACTTCATTCCAGAGCAGCGCACGGTCAATCCCCTCGTTGCGCCGGGAGCGACTCACGCGCCTGTACCACGAATCCACGGGCCTCGACGCTGCCTCGTTCCGTGCGTTGTGCGTGCGCAGTTGCGAGCTTGGACTGACCCCCAGCGACGACTTCATTCAACGACACGTGTGCAGCGGCGCGGCGTGGGATCAATGGCGGCCGGACGACCCAGCGGCCGGACTCTAGGCGGCAGGGCTGGCAGGCCGACCATCAAGGCGGTAGCCAACAGGGGCGCGGATCGGGCAGTACGCGTATTGGGTCAGGCGACCGCAACGACCCGCGAATCTGCGAGACTCTACCGATCATGACG
>JBAVIQ010000269.1:0-1786 GCA_049687035.1 Steroidobacteraceae bacterium | reverse complement strand
GGCGTGAACTTCGTGCTGCATACCGCGGGCTGGCTCGAGGGCGGCCTGGCGATGGGGTACGAGAAATTCATGATGGACGTGGATCAGGCCGGGATGATGCACACGCTGCTCGCCGGTGTGGACCTGTCGCCCAACGGCCAGGCGATGGATGCCATCAAGGAAGTGGGGCCGGGAAATCACTTCCTCGGCTGCGCCCACACGCAGGCCAATTTTGAAAGCGCGTTCTACCGCTCGCCGCTGGCCGACAACAACAGCTTCGAGCAGTGGCAGGCCGAGGGCTCGCTCGACATGGCGCAGCGTGCCAATGCGCTCTGGAAGCGTCAATTGAACGAATACGTGGCCCCGCCGCTCGATCCCGCCGTGGACGAGGCCCTGCTCGATTACATCAACCGGCAAAAGGCTGCGACGCCCGATTCGAACGTCTGAGTGGTTCACTTCTCCCGTGTCAGCGGGATAGGTCACGTGCAGGGCGGGTGAGGACATGTTGCAGGCCCGCCGGTACGGGATCGGGTCTTCCTCTGCGCTCCGGGGTCTCGCGCGCATCGTGAATCGCGCGGAGGAACCGCACGATTCACGGCGATCCTTGCTCGAGCGAGAGCGAAGCGATGGTGGCAGCGCAGTAGCGGCACGGCGACAGTGCCGCTTCGCTCTTCACGCTCGAGCTGCGGCGCTCGACACGGAGCACAGAGAAAGACCCGATCCCGTACCGACGAGCCTGTGACGGTCATGCGCCACCGGGGCTGCTCGGAACCGCTCCCGCTGCAGCGGTCGCCCGAAATGCCGCTGGAGGCTCGTCGTCACCTCGCGTCAATGGGAGCGGCCGGCCACAAGCCGAGGCAAAATTGTGTGCCTCGCAGCGCGAACAGGAGCGACCGGCCGCACGCCCAGGAAGACCCGCGGCTTCTGGCCCGCTGAATGGGTTCCGGTCTTCCTCGGCGCTCCGTGTCGAACGCCGCAGCTCGAACGCAGGTGCGAGGCGGCACCGCAGGTTCTGCTGATCCGCTGGCACCATCGCCTCGCACCCGTTCGAGCAAGGCCCGCCGTGAATCGTGCGGTTCCTCCGCGCGATTCACGATGCGCGTGAGACCCCGGAGCGCCGAGGAAGACCGGAACCCGTTCGGCGGGCAAGCACCTTCCTACTTGTCTCGGCTTGCGGTGCAGGATTACGCGGGACGCGCGGGTCGTCGACTCTTGCTGCCCCGGGTCTCGCCCGCAGGCTGTGCCGCAGTCTTGAGCGGCGGCAGCTCGATGACCTTGCGCAGGTTGGGGTAGTCCGCCGTCTTGTGCGGAATCGCCATTGCCTCGACGAAATGTTCCTGGAAGCGCGGCTCGATCGCGGTCTCGATCTTCTCGACGCGGCCGACCAGCGACTCGATCGTGTGGCGCGAGCGCGAATCGAGCAATGCGATGCGTGCGCCAGTGCCGGCCGCGTTGCCGGCCGAAGTGACCTTGGTCAGGTCGCAGTCGGGAATCATGCCGAGCACGGTCGCGTACATCACGTCGATGTGAGCGCCGAATGCGCCGGCCAGCCGGATGCGGTCGAGTTGCTCGACGCCGAGCCGTTCCATCAGCAGGCGAATGCCGGCCATCAGCGCCGCCTTCGCGAGCTGGATCGCGCGCACGTCGTTCTGCGCGATGCAGAGCGTCTGGGCGCCTTCGTGCAGCACGTAGGAGTAGGTACGCCCGACAGCCGCGATTCGCGGTGACCGGGCCGCCAGCGCGCCGTCGATGACGCCGTCCTGCGTGATGATGCCCGCCAGGTACATTTCGGCGATCACCTCGATGA
>JBAVIQ010000268.1:0-6602 GCA_049687035.1 Steroidobacteraceae bacterium | reverse complement strand
GCATCCACTCACCCCGTCGCATCGTCCTGCATCATTCGCCGCAGCAGCGTGCTGGTCGTGACCGCAGGATCCCAGACGCACACGCGGTTGCGTCCGGCGGCCTTGGCCACCAGCAAGGCCTTGTCCGCCCGGTCGACGGACTCCTCCACGCTGATGTCGGGTTCCAGCAATGCGAGCCCGAACGACGCGGTCGTGGCAATTGGAGGTCCGCCGGGACTCGCGACGATCGTCGCCTCGACGATCTGCTCGCGTATGTGACCGATCACCTTCTGCCCGACTTCAAGGTCTGCCCCAAGCAGCGAGATCAGGAACTCATCGCCACCGTAGCGAAACACCTTGTCGTACGGTCGCAGGTGCTCCGTGACCTGTCGCACCACGCCGGCCAGCACCTGGTCGCCCACGGCATGACCATGCGTGTCGTTGATCTCCTTGAGATGGTCCAGGTCCATGAAGACGATGCAGGATTGCTGCACGTTGCGCCGGGCCAGCTCGTGCCACTCGCGCAGCGTCGGCAGGATGTCGATGCGACGGTAGGCACCCGTCAGCGCATCACGGTCCCGCAGCGATCCCGCGATCGAATGTCGCAGCGAGTCCAGCTCCAGGCGCAGTCGCTCGCCGCAGGCCACGAGGTCGTCATAGTCTTCACGAGCGACCGGCACGCCGGCAGCCGCCTCTCGCAGCATTTGTGCCGCAATCTGGTGCAATCGCTTGTGCTCCGCTTCGATCGCCGCGAACGCCGGCTGCTCCCACAGTTCGACCGGCGCCTGCTCGTAATACCATTGGCCGAAGCGACACTCACGATGGGCATTCTGCTCGAGGTCGTTCGGATCGCACGGCAGTCGGCAGACGATCGAGCGGATCAGGTTCTCGTGCCAGTGGGCATGGTCGTGCGCAGCCTGTTCCAGCTGCTCCAGCGATTTCCGCGACGCGGCCGGGTCCATGCTAAGCATCGGGATTCACCTCACACACCGTGCGTGGCTACTGCAATGCGACAGCCCCATGCCAAGGGTCACGCAGGTCTGCTTCGACTTCAACAGCGCTCAATACCTAGGCCGCGCCGTCCGGTATGGAGTGCCCGGTTACGTCGTATGCAGCAGCTCCAGCGTCCGCGGATCGCGTTTGCCCTCGAAATACTGGTCGAGGAGCCGCTCGAACACCGAGCCCGGGGGCGTCACGTGCGCAAACAGCGTCGCGCACGACCGCAACTTCAGGTCGTCGGGCGAGCCGAAGATCTCGTGGGCCGATCGTCCCTCGATCGTGAGCAAGGCTTCGACGCATTCGAGCAAGCGCGGCCCGAGCACCGGATGTTCGAGATACGCCTGCGCCTCTGCCGCACCCTGGATCGCATAGCGTTGCGACATTGCGCTGAACCCGAGCCCGGCGATCTGCGGCAACACGTACCACATCCAGTGCGAGCGCTTGCGGCCGCTGCGAATCTCGGCCAGCGCCGTCGCGAACGTGCCGTCCTGCGCTTGCACGAAGCGATCGAGATCGAACGGGTCGTCGGAATGGTTCATGACGCGTACTGGGGATTGCCGATACTGACGTCGTCCCGCGACGCGACGAAGTGGGCGTTCTTGCGCGCCGCCACCGGCAGCCAGTGTATCGTAGCGAGCATGAGATACACGCAGGACGAGTCTGACACCGAGGTCACGCTGTCGCCGCAGGCGCCGGCCGTCGCCTCGGTGATCCTGCTGCACGGCCTCGGCGCCGACGGCCACGACTTCGTGCCGATCGTGGGCGAGCTCGGCCTGCCCGACTCGCTGCCGGTGCGTTTCGTGTTCCCGCACGCACCGCTGCGACCGGTCACTGTCAACAACGGGTTCGTCATGCGTGCCTGGTACGACATCACCGAGTTCACCCCGGAGGGACGTGCCGACAAGGCCGGCACCGTCGAGTCGTCGCGCCGGATTGCAGACTGCGTTGCGCGTGAGAAGCAACGCGGCGTGGCGCCCGGACGCGTCGTGCTGGCCGGCTTCTCGCAAGGGGGTGCCGTCGCGCTGTACACGGGCTTACGCTTCCCGGAACGGCTGGCCGGAATACTGGCGATGTCGTGCTACCTGCCCTTTCCGGAGACACTCGCCGCGGAGAAGTCCGCCGCGAACGCGGCCGTACCGATCCTGATGTGCCATGGCCGCAGCGATCCGATCGTGCCGATCGGCATGGGCCTCGAAGCACGCGAGGAACTGAAGGCCCAGGGCTTCGCCCCGCAATGGCACGACTACCCGATGCAGCACGCGGTGTGCATGGAGGAGATCGCCGAGGTGGCGCGGTGGTTGAAGCTGCGGTTGGCAGCGGCCGTCGCGAGTTAACTCGCGTCCGTGACCTGCCGCACCGGAGACTCCAGCTGCTGACCTTTGCGTCCACCGCGGGTCAGCGCGCCCTCGCCGAGCGTGCCCGTGATCATGACCTGCGCCATCTCGACGCAACGGCGCGCCAGCGCGGCCGCGCCGTCGTGCAGTGACGCGGAGTTCTGCACGAACTTCTCGTTGTTCTCCATGTCCTCCGCGCTCCAACCGCGGCTGTGCGCGACGTAGGGAAACTGCGGAAACTGGCAGCCGACCTCGGCGAAGAACCCGAGCAGCTGGCCGGCCACGGCCTGCACGTTGTCCTGCCCGCCAGTGATGATGAAACCGGCGACCTTGTTGCGCAGCAGGTGCTTGCCGGCAATGGTTTCCTGGTTCTGGATGCAGTTCATCCGCTCGACCATCTTGTAGTACAGGCTGCTCGCCCCGCCCCAGCGGATCGGCGTCGCGACCAGGATCACGTCGGCCCAGTGCACGACGCCTTCGTACACGCGGTCCATCTGGTCGTTCGAGTCCATCTGCGTGATCGAGCACGGCCACGTGCACGCACGCGAAGACTTCGAATAGAACCCTTCGCACTCACGGAAGTTGAGGTCGCGGATGCGCAGCAGCTGCGTCTCGCACCCTTGGTCGCCAGCCGCGCGTTGCAACGCGTGGGACAGCAGGTCCTCGGACGTGCTGTAGCGCGGATGCGCCGCAGTCATGGCCGTGGTCGAAATCCCCAGCACGCGGATCGGGCCCGGCTCGCGCCGCGGCGTCCTCGCCAGTGGATGCGGGGCGTGAGGCTTGCGGCCTCGCTTCGAGCGCGCCTCCGGGTTGACCAGCACCCGCCCGCCCTCGACACGGACGTCGTGCGCGGGAACGCGGTCTTCTTCGTAGCCAGGCTCGCCTTCACCGGTACGGCAGTGGAACTTCCAGTAATGCCACGGGCACACGACGTATTCGCCGTCGAGCTTGCCCTCGCCCAGCGGACCGCCTGCGTGGTTGCAGACACCGGAGATCGCACTGAACTGGCCGTCCTTGCAGGCCAGCGCGATCTTCTTGCGACCGAGCAGCACCTGCTGCAGTGGCTTCAGGGCCAGTTCATCGGCTGCGCCGACGTCGATCCATGCGTTGGGGTCGATCTGCATATGCCCTCCTGGGTGAGCCCGCGATCAGTCCGCAGAGGAAACCTGTCGACCGCCGAGCATCACGAACGACACCTTCTCGAGCTGCGAGAGATCACGCAGCGGATCACCGGGCACGGCGATGATGTCGGCGAGCTTGCCGGGTTCGAGCGTACCGATGCGGTCCTGCCAGCCGAGCAATTCCGCATTCACGCGCGTGGCCGCCTGGATCGCCTGCATCGGCGTCATGCCGGCCTCGACCAGAAGCCCCAGCTCGCGCACGCCCTGCTTGACCGGGAAACCGACGTAGTCCGTGCCGACGCCCACCTTCACCCCCGCCTTGATCGCCTTGCCCACGGCCGCGATGTGTTGCGCGCGATACTGGCGCGTCAGCTCGTTCATCTTGGCCTGCGCCTCGCTGCCCGGCTGCTCGTTGAGGTAGTAGTCGCCGACGTACAACGTCGGCACCAGGTAGACGCCCTTCTGCTGCAGCAGCCGGATGCCCTCGTCGTCGATGAACGTGCCGTGCTCGATCGTGCGCGCACCGGCGAGGATGGCTGCTTTGATGCCAGCCGCCGAATGCGCATGCGCCGCCACCGGCACGCCGAGCCGCGTGGCTTCCTCGACGATCGCACGCAGTTCCTCGGGGCTGAAGTGCGCCTTGTTCGGGTCGTTGCCTGCCGACATCATCGCGCCGCTCGCCAGTACCTTGATCCAGTCGCTGCCGTGCTTGATCTCCTCGCGCACGGCCTTGCGTGCCGCCTCCACGCCGTCGACGACGAGGCCGTCGGCCACGACCTGGTGCTCGGGTGCAAGGAAGTTCAGGTCGCCGCCGCCGCCCGTGATCGAGAAGTAGTGACCGGCGCCGGTAATCCGCGGCCCCACGAACATGCCTTCCTGGATCGCTGTGCGCACGTCGAGATGCGCGTAGAACACGTCCGCGTCGCCGAGAATCCGCGCCGTCGTCCATCCCGACTGCAGCATCTGCTGCACCACGCTGAGACCGCGCAGCGCCTTGTAGCCGGAAGAGCGCCGCAGGTGATCGGCCTGGTAGTCGTCGGTCTTGATCAGCACGTGGGCGTGCGCGTCGATAAGTCCCGGCAGGCAGGTGTCCGGCGAGCGGTCGATCACCGTGCCGGCGTTAGCCGCACTGAAGGGACCGACGGCGACGATATGGCCCTCTTCGATGCGAACCGCAACGTCGCGCCTCGGAGATGCGCTTATACCGTCGATGAGCGTGCCGCAGCGCAGCGTCGTGACACCGGTCGCGGACGGTGCCGCAGCGTCGGCCGCTGCCGGGCCCGCATGGGCTTGCGACGAAAGAACCAGGCACGCCAGGACCAGGCAGGCGCTTGTCTTGCGAAAACCCATCGAACCTTCCCCCTTCGAGACGACTACTCCGGTGCGAGACCCGGTTCAGCCTCGCGCCATGCACGCCACTGTGCCCGCTTTGCGGCGCGCACGGACGACAAATGCTGGCCGACCCGCTGCTCCGCGCTCTTGCTCCACACCGGCGCCGCAGTCTTCTGCGCTGCGCCGTCGAGCCCTGTCCCGCTGGCCGCGATCGCAGTGCCATTCGCGCGATCGGCGAACACGTCCGTGCGGTTCGCCGTGTCACCGGTGTTGGTGCGGCCATACAAGGCGACGAAGGTCGACCCGTCACCGCTCAGTCCCTGGTAGTCGCCGAGGAACAGCCCGTTGGCGTTCGGAGCGTCGAGCAGGTCGAAGTTGCCAGCGAGTCGCGTTTCACGCCAGGCCGTGCCGTCGCGCGAGACGGCCAGCCAGAGGTCGGTGGGACGGAAGGTCAGCGTGCCGGCCTGGCGGAAGTCGTAATACGTCACGCCGACCAGGCCACTCGACAGCACGGCGAGTGCCGGCGTGAAGGCGGGCACCGTGGCGTCGGCACTGACGCGAACCGGCGCGCTCCAGGTGCTGCCGCCATCGGTGGATCGCGCCAGCACGATCGCGTCACGCGCGCCGCCAGTGAAGCGCGAATCCTGCCAGGCCGCGTAGAGCGTGCCGTCAACAGGGTTTGCGGCAAAGGTGCCCAGTACTTCGCCGGCCCGCACCGTGGCCGCCGCCTGCAACGGCACGACCGTTCCCACTGCCAGCAGTTGTGCGATGCGCGTGGGCGCCGACCAGGTCACGCCTTTGTCGCTCGAACGGATGACGGCCAGGCTGCCTTCGGTCGCCGCCGGGTTGCCGGCCACAGGACCCAGTTCGGTGAAGAAGACGTGCACCACGCCGTCGGGTGTCGTGACCGCCACGTTGCCGATGGTCTGTCGTCCAGCGCCCGGATCGTAGACGGCCACCGCGGGTGACCAGCTCACGCCGCCGTCGGTGGAACGCGCGAGCAGCGTCGGTCCATTGTCGTTCGGATCCACGCGATCCCAGAGCGCATACACGTAGCGCGGGTCCGTGGAGTCGATGGTGAGACTCTCCTTGTCGTGGAAGAACCTCGAACCGTCGTCATCGACGAGCGGAATCGCCGGACCCCAACTGACCCCGCCATCGCCGGAGCGGCTCACCAGCACCGTACTGCGCGCGCCAGCCGTCGACGCGGTGCCGGTGAAGGCAATGCCGACCTGGAGCACCGCAGAATTGCTTATGGCCACCCATGGATCGGACACCCGGTCATAGGAGCCGCCCGCGCACTGCGAGAACGGCGAAGCCTGCGGACGACTCCAGGTCGTGCCGCCGTCGACCGAAACGGCGGTCGCCAGTCCACGCGCGCCACCATCGGACAGCCGATCCTGCTGCCACGCGGCGACGAGGTGGTTCGGGTTGGACGGGTTGATCGCGAGATGCGGTTCCACTTCGGCGTTGACATAGACGGTCGTCGCCGCCGGCACGGCGAGACAGTTAGCGCTGAAAGGCGTCGCCCCCGTCACCCGCACCGCAGTGGCCGTCGTGAACACCGGCGGCTCTTGCGGTGGTGGGGGTGGTGGTGGCGGGGGTTCGCTGCCACCGGAACCGTCGCCTCCACCGCCGCAGCCCGCGAGCAGCAGTGCGATCAGCAGGATCGCCGATGCCCGCCGCGGGTAAGAGGACGCGTGCTCCGTCGGTTCGCTCAAGGTTCCTCCCGTGGCGACGGAGTCTAGACGAACCTTGCGACCCGGGTCGCCAGTCGCATCAAACGTCAGCAGGCTCGCGGCACACGATGGACCCCGCCGTGGCAATTCGCAATCGA
>JBAVIQ010000267.1:0-7232 GCA_049687035.1 Steroidobacteraceae bacterium | reverse complement strand
GTGAGCAACCAGCGACGCGAGCCACCCGCCTAAAGGTGCGTGGGCCCGCTCATGCGCGATGGCCGGAACCGATTCGGAGAGTTGTGCGAAGCGGAACGCATCGAACGCGAAGTCCGTGAGCATGATGATCGTGATCAGTCCGAGCACCAGCAGTCCTTCGCGGTTGGGCTCCAGCCGGGCCGGCTTGAGCACCAGCCGTCGATAGAACGCATATCCGACGGCCAGCAGCACGCCGACTTCGACCAGGTCCTTCCAGACGGTGAAGGCGTCGCCCAGCGGCCCGGTGAGCGCGAACTCCTCGTCGAAGCCGATCACGATCAGCTGGAGCTTGCGCACCAGCAGCGAGATGAACCCGAGGAAGATGACGGTGTGCATCACGCCCGGCTTCCACTCGCGACGGATCATGCGTTGCTGGAGCAAACCGTTCCACAGGACCGTGCGCAGCCGCTGCCAAGGGTGGTCCCAGCGAACCTCCGGCTGCAGGGCCGCGACGATGGCGAGCTTGCGCACGCTGAACCAGGTGAATGCCGCGAATGCGGCGACCAGCAGGGCAATGATTCCAAGCGGGCTCAAGTCGACCTCCAGCAACGCAGGGCGGGTTCGACGCAGGGCTATTGCGCCGCACTATCACGAGCAGACTCACGATGTACAATTCGGGTTTCCACCACAGGCCGCCGCTGGCGGCACGAGGGCACGGTTCATGCAGCGCGAAGCGATGGAGTTCGACGTGGTCGTCGTCGGGGCCGGGCCTGCGGGTCTCGCAGCGGCGATTCGACTGAAACAGCAGGCGGCCGCGGCCGGCAGCGAACTCAGCGTCTGCTTGCTCGAAAAGGGTTCCGAGGTCGGTGCGCACATCCTCTCGGGTGCGGTCATCGATCCGATCGCGCTGTCGGAATTGTTTCCAGACTGGAAGGAACGCGGCGCTCCGCTCGCAACGCCCGTGCAGGAGGATCGCTTCCTCGTTCTGACCAAGGACAAGGCGCGCCGCATCCCGAACTGGTTGCTGCCCCCGTTGATGGACAACCACGGCATGTACATCGCGAGCCTCGGCAACGTCTGCCGCTGGCTTGGCCAGCGCGCCGAAGAACTCGGCGTCGAAGTGTTCCCCGGGTTCGCGGCAGCCGAAGTGCTGTTCAATGACGACGGCGCGGTGAAGGGCGTTGCGACCGGTGACATGGGCATCGGCAAGAACGGCCAGCAGAAAGACTCGTACGCGCAGGGGATGGAACTGCACGCGAAGTACACCCTGTTCGCCGAAGGCTGCCGCGGCTCGCTGTCGCAGCAGTTGATGTCGAAGTTCAACCTGCGTGACGGTGTCGATCCGCAGGTCTACGGCATCGGCGTCAAGGAACTCTGGCAGGTGCCGAAGGAGAACCACCAGCCCGGACTCGTCGTGCACAGCCAGGGTTGGCCGCTGCCGAACGACGCGGGCGGTGGCTCGTTCCTCTATCACTTTGGTGACGACCTGATCTCGGTCGGCTTCGTGACGCACTTGAGTTACGCGAACCCGCACCTCTCGCCGTTCGAAGAGATGCAGCGGTTCAAGACCCACCCGGCGATGCGCGGCTATTTCGAGGGCGGCAAGCGCCTGGCCTACGGTGCGCGCGCCATCAACGAAGGCGGCCTGCAGTCGATCCCTAAGCTCACTTTCCCGGGCGGCGCCCTGATCGGCTGCACCGCGGGTTTCGTGAACCTGCCGCGGATCAAGGGCTCGCACAATGCGATGAAGACCGGAATGCTCGCGGCCGAGGCCGCCTTCGCGGCAGTCGCTGCGGGCCGCGCTAACGACGAACTGACGGCCTACCCCGAAGCGTTCCGCGACTCCTGGGCGTATCGCGACCTGCACAAGGTGCGCAACGTGAAGCCGGGTCTGAAGTGGGGCCTGTGGCCGGGCACCGCGCACGGCGGCTTCCACATGTGGCTCAACGACCTCGGCCTCGGCGCGCTCGTCGGTTGGACGCTGCGCCATTGCAAGGCCGACCACGAGTGCCTGAAGCCTGCGGCGGAAATGCCGCGGATCGACTATCCAAGGCCGGACGGCAAGCTGACGTTCGACCGGCTTTCGTCGGTGTTCCTGTCAGGGACGGCGCACGAGGAAGACCAGCCGGTACACCTGCGGCTGCGCGATCCCTCGGTGCCGGTCGCGGTAAATCTCGCGCGCTACGACGGACCCGAAAGCCGCTATTGTCCGGCGGGTGTGTACGAGTTCGTGCCGGCGGAAGGCGGTGGCCAGAAACTGCAGATCAACGCGCAGAACTGCGTCCACTGCAAGACGTGCGACATCAAGGATCCGCAGCAGAACATCCACTGGGTGACGCCAGAGGGCGGCGGCGGTCCGAACTACGCGTCGATGTGAATCGCGCGCGCCACGGCGTCCCGCGACGGACGGCACAAGTGGCGCGGTGGCTGTGTGATGCGACAGCCGCAACCTGCGGCACCGGCACGGCTGACTTCCGATCCGTTCGGAAGGCCGTGCGAGGCATGGACGCCGAGCCCGGAGCCCCCATGGATGGGTTTATGGCGTCCTTCCGAACGGATCGGAAGTCAGTCGAGACGGTGCGGGAGACTGCGGCCGTCTGACTTCTTGCTGACGGCCACTCAGGGGTTGTTCTACCCTGTCGCCGCTCAGCGCGGCGCCATTCGAATCGCGCCGTCGAGTCGGATCGTCTCGCCGTTCAACATCGGGTTTTCGACGATCTGGCGCACGAGTTGCGCATATTCGGTCGGCCGGCCGAGCCGCGGCGGGAACGGCACCTGCTTGCCGAGCGACTCGCGGGCTTCTTCCGGCAGGCCCGCCAGCATCGGCGTCATGAAGAGTCCCGGGGCGATCGTGACGACCCGGATGCCGGAGGACGCGAGTTCGCGCGCCATCGGCAGCGTCATGCCGACCACGCCGCCTTTCGACGCGGCATAGGCTACCTGGCCGATCTGCCCATCGAATGCGGCGACGGACGCCGTCATCACGAGGGCGCCCCGTTCGCCTTCAGCGTTCGGCGCGTTCTTCTGCATGGCCGCCGCCGCTTCCTTGCAGATCAGCAGCGTGCCGATCAGGTTGATCTCGATGACCTTGCGAAAGAAGTCGCCGGGCATCGTGCCTTCCTTGCCGACCATGCGCTTCGGCCAGCCCACGCCCGCACAGCACACGGCGAGGTTGAGGCCGCCCATTGCGGCAGTTGCTGCTGCAACGGCAGAGGCCACGGCGCTCTCCGAGGTCACGTCGACTTTGTGAAAGCTGGCGGCAGTACCGAGCTTGTGCACGGCTTCGATGCCGGCCTGGTCGTTGACGTCGAACAGGGCGACCTTGCCGCCCGCCGCAACGACGAGTTCAGCCACGGCCAGGCCGAGACCCGAGGCACCGCCACTGACGATGGCGCGTGTGTCCTGGATCAACATCGGTTCGTTCCCTCCAGGTGGAAAAGACAAAGTCTACAGTCGCAGGCCGCCGTCCACGTCGATGCAGCGGCCCGAGAAGAAGTCGTTCTCGACGATGAAGAGCGCCGAGTGCGCGATTTCCTCGGCCAGGCCGAGCCGCTTCAGCGGCACGGGCGCGGTCATCTTTTCGAGCATCTCGGGCGGCATGCCCGAGAGGATGTCAGTCTTGATGAAGCCGGGCGCGATCGCACCGGCGCGGATGCCGAAGCGCGCGAGTTCCTTCGCCCAGGTGGTTGCCATCGCGGCGACGCCTGCCTTGGCGGCCGAGTAGTTGCTCTGGCCCGCGTTGCCGGCGCGCGAGATGCTCGAGATGTTGATGATCACGCCGCCCTGGCCGAGCTTGATCATGCGTTCCGCAGCTTCGCGACCGCACAGGAACACGCCCGTCAGGTTGACGTCGATGACGGCCTGCCACTGCGCAAGCGTCATCTTGCTGACGACGGCACCGTCCTTGACCTTCACCAGCACGGCGTCCTTGATGATGCCGGCGTTGTTGACCAGCACGTCGAGCCGGCCATGCGCCGCGACCACTGCGTCGAGCGCGCGGATCACTTCGTCTTCCTTCGCGACGTTGAGCGCGTGGCCGCTCACCTTGACGCCACGGGCTTCGAACCCGGCGCGTGTCGCGTCGAGGTCGGCCTGGTTGAGATCGAGCAGCGCAAGCGTCGCGCCGCGTTCGGCGAATGCATTGGCGATGGCCTTGCCGATTCCGCGCGCGCCGCCCGTGACGACCGCGACCTTGCCGTTCAACTGCATGGATGCCTCGGGAAGAGCTGGAGATCAGAGCAGTTCGATGGTGACGGCGCAGGCTTCGCCGCCGCCGATGCACTGCGAGGCGACGCCGCGGCGCAGGCCGCGCTTGCGCAGCGCATGGAGCAGCGTGGTGATGATGCGGGCGCCCGTGGCGCCGACGGGGTGACCCATCGCACAGGCGCCGCCGTTTACGTTGACCTGGTCGTGCCGCAGGCCAAGGTCCTGCATCGCGGCCATCGCCACGCAGGCGAAGGCCTCGTTGATTTCGAACAGGTCGACGTCGGATACCTTCCAGCCCGCGCGGTCGATCGCCTTCTGCATCGAAGGGGCGGGCGCCGTCGTGAACCACTCGGGAGCCTGTGCGTGGCTCGCGTAGGAGACCAGGCGGGCGAGCGGCTTGAGGCCGGCCGCCTTGGCCGCGGATTCGCTCGCGATTACGATGGCTGCCGCGCCGTCGGAAATCGAGGACGAGGAGGCCGCCGTCACGGTGCCGTCCTTGCTGAAAGCGGGCTTCAGGGTCGGGATCTTGTCGATGTCGAGCTGGAAGGGCGTTTCGTCGGTCGCGACGACCTGCTCGCCCTTGCGCGTCTTGATCGTCACGGGCGCGATCTCGGCAACGAAGTCGCCTTCCTTGGAAGCACGTTGCGCGCGACGTACAGACTCGGCGGCGAAAGCGTCCTGCTCGGCACGCGAGAAACCGTACTTGGCGGCCGTGGCGTCCGCAAAACAACCCATGGCCTTGCCATCCCAGGGACTCTGCAGGCCGTCGTAGAACATGTGGTCGTAGATCTCGGCATGGCCCATGCGATAACCGGCGCGTGCCTTCAGCATCAAGTACGGTGCGTTGGTCATCGACTCGAGGCCGCCCGCGAGCATCACACGTGCGGAACCGGCGCGAATCTGGTCGGCCGCCATCATCACGGCCCGCATGCCCGAGCCGCACATCTTGTTGATCGTCGTGGCCGGAACACTCATCGCGATGCCGGCACCGACGGCCGCTTGGCGCGCGGGGGCCTGGCCGAGGCCGGCCGGCAGCACGCAGCCGAAGATCACTTCGTCGATCGCACCTGGCGACAGACCGGAGTCAGCCAGTGCGGCCGCGGCGGCCGCCGATCCCAGCTGCGTGGCCGAGACGGGCGAGAAGATGCCTTGGAAGCCGCCGATCGGAGTACGTCGGGCAGCGGCGATGATGATGGATTCAGGCATGGGGGACGTCCTCGAGGAACCGGGGGCAGCGGGCCAAAGTCGCCGGAGTGTACGCCGCGGTCTTTTTGCAGCGCAAGATAAAGGCCCGAACTGGGCGATTCAGCCCTTGATGACGGGGCGAGTGCGCCGCACACGAGCCGGCGCGGGCGCGGGCTCGCCCCCACCCGGTGCGCGCGGCGCCAGGCCGTGCTCCAGGAACTGCACGAAGGCATCGGCCACCTCGGCCGACGTGAGCTTGCGGCCGGCGCGATACCAATGCGCAATCCAGTTGAGCGAGCCTGCGATCGCAAACGCGGCGAGCTTCGGGTCGGCCACGGCGATCGAACCGTCGTTGATACCGGTCTGCAGCAGACGCCGGATGCCGCGGTCGATTTCGGACTTGAGCGAGCGCACCTGCGCGCTGAGTTCCGGGCCGAGGTCCTGGTGTTCTGCACGGACCATGCACCAGCCGTACTCGGACGCGATCGCGACGGCGTAATCGCGGATGACTTCGCGCAAGCGGTCGCGTCCGCTTCCCGGTGTCCGCTCTGCTCGGCGCAGCGCGGCGCGGATCGGCTCGAGGCCGGCCAGGAAACATTCGAACAGGAGTTGCTCCTTGTTCGAGACGTAGTAATAGACCGTGGGCTTGGTGACGCCGAGCGCGGCGGCGATGTCGTCCAGCGACGTGTTGTGATACCCGCGCTCGTCGAACGCCCGCGCTGCAGTGCGGATCACGGCGTCACGCTTGGTGCCGTGGTCCTGGCGCCGGCGCCGGCCACGCCACGCGGCCGCCGGGTCGGGGACGGTCGGGTTCGCTGGAGTACTGTCGGCCATGGCGGGACCGGTTGACTGCGGGTGGGACGCTAATCATACTGCTGGGTAAGATTCTACTCAATAGTAACTTCGTGGCCGGGTGCAGCCCGGCGGCTGGAGGAGTGCAGATGTCCGGATCCTCGACTGTCCGCCGTGAAGGTGACTCGCAACAGGCTGCCGGCGCGACGGGCGAGGCCGCGCCGTTGCGGTTCGTGAGCGCAGCGTCGCTCTTCGACGGTCACGACGCCGCGATCAACATCATCCGCCGGCTGCTGCAGGCGCACGGCGCCGAAGTCGTGCACCTCGGCCACAACCGCAGCGTCGCTGACATCGTGCGCGCCGCGCTGCAGGAAGACGCCGACGGCATCGCCTGCAGCTCGTACCAGGGCGGGCACGTCGAGTACTTCAAGTACATGGTCGACATGCTGAAAGACCTCGGCGCGCCGCACATCCGCATCATCGTGGGCGGCGGCGGCACGATCGCGCCGCACGAGATCGAAGAACTCGAGGCTTACGGCGTCGAGCGTATCTACACGCCCGAGGACGGCCGCAGGCTCGGCCTCGACGGCATGATCGACGACGTGTTCACGCGCGTGCGGAAGGCGACGCGTCCGGGATTCGAGTTCGGGCCGGTCGGACCGCGCGACCATCAGCAGATTGCGCGCACGATTTCTGCGCTCGAGCGCGGTGCGGTCGAGGCGCCGTTCAGTGAGACCCTGCGCCGCGCTGTTTCGCGCAGCGCGAAGCGGACGCCGGTGGTGGGCATCACCGGCACCGGCGGTGCGGGCAAGTCGTCGCTGACCGACGAACTGCTGCTGCGATTCGTGCGGCAATTCCCTGATCGCAACATCGCCGTCGTCGCCATGGATCCGACGCGTCGCCGCAGTGGCGGCGCATTGCTCGGCGACCGCATCCGCATGAACTCGCTCGCTGCCGAGAACCTGTTCATGCGTTCGCTGGCCACGCGGCGTCAGAATCTTGCGACCAGCGCAGTGCTGCGCGACGTGATCGATCTGTACCGGCTCGCCGGGTTCGATCTCGTGATCGTG
>JBAVIQ010000266.1:0-3035 GCA_049687035.1 Steroidobacteraceae bacterium | reverse complement strand
CGTCGCTCGGATTCACGCGGCCCGGCACGCGCGAGCCGATGTTGGCGAGCGCGCCGCTGCCGCCTGAACTCAGTGCGGTGCTGGACACGCTCACGCGCGGCAAGGCTCGCGCGCCGCAGGACCAGCGTGGCAAGACCTTGAAGCCGGAAGGTGCGCGTGGACCGATCGTCGCGCCGCGCGTGCAGCGGCCGGCACCGGTGGCGCAGACAGGCAAGCCGAGGATGGGCAACCCCCGGACCGACCAGCGGGGCCCGGCTAAGGGACCTGGACCCGTGCGCGGCGAAGGGCGCCGCAAAGCCAGGACAACGGGAGGCCGGTGAGGCCCGTCGGGTCGAGCGATTCGATCCGGTCGAAGAGGGCGATGCCCAGCGATTCGGCTTTGAAGCCGCCGGCGCAGTCGAGCGGCTGGTCGCGCTCGATGTAGCGGTCGATTTCCGCGTCCGACAACTCCCGGAACTGCACGACCGTGCGGTCGACGTGCGATTCGGTGCGGCCGGCGACGCCATCGATGACGTGGACCGCGGTGAGGAAGACGACCTCCTGGCCGGACGACGCCCGCAGCTGCTCGCGGCAGCGCTCGACGCTACCAGGTTTGCCGAGTACGTCCGTGCCACGCAGGGCCACCTGGTCGGAGCCGATGACAATCGCTTCGGGGTGCCTGGCGGCGACTGCCTCGGCCTTGATCCGGGCGAGTCGCAGCGCCATCTCGGCGGCCGGTTCGCCGGGCAGGCGGGCCTCGTCGGCATCGGGGGCGACGCACTCGAATGGCAGCCCGAGCCGCTGCAGCAGGTCGCGGCGGTAGCGGGACGTCGACGCGAGAATCAGGCCCTTGGAAAACAAAGATTTAGGCTCGTTTTTTCTTTGACAGGGCGGGAGCGCGTCACTATTATACGCGCCCCATGTCGCCCGGCCCTGCCGATCAGGTCAACGCCAAGGAACTGTCGGCACGAGCCGCCGTCATCGAACGGCATCTCGATCTGCTACAGCTCGAACGCGTCGTGCAGGCGGGCGGCCTTCCCGGCACTCGCATCGATGCGCGATTGCAGTTCGGCGCCTGCGAAGGCCGGACGACGGTCGACGTTCGCGTCGAGGGTACGGCAGTGCTGGAGTGCCAGCGTTGCCTGCGCCCTTGCGACATCGTGGTGGACGAATCGGCGCTGGTCGTCATCGCCCGCGCGGAGACCGACGACGTGCCGGGCGGCTATGAGCCGTTCGTGGGAGAGCCGGAGAGCGTGTCGCTCTCGGCGCTGATCGAAGAGCAGGTGCTGCTCGCGTTGCCGCTCGTGCCCGCGCACGAAGCAGGCAGCCCGGAGTGCCTGTCGTCCGCGGCGGAAGTGGTGGCGTTGGCGCCGGCTTCCGTGGTCGAGCCCGCTGCAGAAGAGACAGTGGTGGAAGAGAAACAGACGCCCTTTGCGAATCTGCGGGAGCTGCTCGAAAAGAACAACGAGCGCGGACCCGCTTCAGGAGAGTAGACCATGGCAGTCCAGAAAAGCCGCAAGACCCCGTCCAAGCGCGGCATGCATCGTTCGCACGACCACCTGAGCGGCCCCGCGCTGTCGGTTGACCGTACGAGCGGCGAAACGCACCTGCGTCACCGCATCACCGCTGACGGTTTCTACCGCGGCAAGAAGGTGATCGACAAGCCGGCGGCCGACGAAGGCCAGGAGTAATCCTGTTTCGACGGGCCCGCGCATGACCGCCGGCCTGACCGTCGCCGTGGACGCGATGAGCGGAGACCACGGCGCCGAAGTCGCCGTTCCCGCGGCACTCGATGTCCTCGCGTCCACGCCCGACCTGCGACTGATCATCGTCGGTCGTGGCGAAGCCGTGCTGCCATTGCTGGGCGCTGCGTTCGACAACGACCGCTGTCGTTTCGTCGAAGCGACCGAAGTCGTCGCCATGGACGAGCGTCCGCAGGACGCGCTCCGCCGCAAGAAGAACTCCTCGATGCGCGTCGCGATCAACCTCTTGGAGAGCGGCGAGGCGTCGGCGTGCGTGTCGGCAGGCAACACCGGCGCGTTGCTCGCGACCGCGCGCTTCGTGCTCGGCATGGTGCCGGGCATCGACCGTCCCGCGATCGTCTCGGCCGTGCCCTCGGCGGGCGGCTACACCGTGATGCTCGACCTGGGCGCCAATCCCGACTGCAACGACGATCACCTCGTGCAGTTCGCGGTGATGGGCTCGGTGATCGCGTCCGACCTGCACGGCATCGAGCGTCCCCGTGTCGGCCTGCTCAACGTCGGCGAGGAAGACATCAAGGGCACGGAAGAGATCAAGGCAGCGCACAAGCGCCTCACCGGCTCTGCCCTCAATTACTGTGGCTTCGTCGAAGGCGACAAGATCTTCTCGGGCGACATCGACGTCGTGGTCACAGACGGCTTCACCGGCAACGTTTCGCTGAAGACCATGGAAGGCCTGGCACGCTTCATCAGTGGCGCGATGAAAGAAGAGTTCACGCGCAACCCAGTGCGCAAGCTCGGCGCGCTTGCGGCGGCGCCGACGCTCAGGGCGCTGAAGGCGCGGCTCGATCCGCGCGCCTACAATGGCGCGAGCATGGTGGGATTGCAGGGCGTGGTGATCAAGAGCCACGGCGGTGCCGACCGCGTGTCGTTTGCCAATGCCGTGCGCGTTGCGGTCACGGAAGCGCGCAACGGTGTGCCGGACCAGATTGTGGACTTGCTGGCGAGAGTATCAACGAAGCCAGTGACCGGTGATTGATCGGAAAAGGAGCGCGAAGCGCTTCCGGTCGCCAATCACTGTTCGCGCTTGCGCCGGCGCCGCATGCGCGCCATGAGCTGCACGCGCCGGCGGGCGATCTTCTCCGCGACGTCGGCCGATGCCTGGCGCAGCACCGAACGTTTCGTCAGTGATTCGCGGTACGCACGGAAATCCTCGTACGCCTCGAGCTCGTGGCGGAGTTCACGGAAGACGAGTTCGATCATGACGGCGTCGTCGAGCATGCCGATGCCTGGGATGTCGTCGGGAATCAGGTCCTCCGGGTCGCAGAGGTAGGCAAGCCCCGACAGCACCGGATT
>JBAVIQ010000265.1:0-1669 GCA_049687035.1 Steroidobacteraceae bacterium | reverse complement strand
CTCCGGGACCTTCCCCCGAGCTTGGAAAAGCAGACACGCGCTCGGCGGAAGGTCCCGGAGCGACCGCCTGCGCAACGCGCAGACGGCGCCGCCGACTTTTGCGGCGGAGGGTCTCGACCGCTAAGCTGCGCGGATGAGTACATCCCGCACCGATCTCCCAGCCTGGAAAGCACTCGAGTCGCACGCCGCCCAGCTCTCGAGCCGCCATCTGCGTGACTTGTTCGCCGCTGACGGCGCCGGGCGCTTCGACGTCACGAGCGTCCAGGCACTCGACCTGCTGTACGACTTTTCGCGTCAGCGCATCACCCGCGAAACGCTGAGTCTTCTGCAATCTCTGGCGCAAGCCTGCGACCTGCCGGCACGGATTGCGGCGCTGTTCGCAGGCGAGACGGTCAACAACACCGAAGGCCGCGCTGCCATGCACATGGCGTTGCGCAACCGTTCGGATCGTCCGATGCAGGCGGACGGGCAGGACGTCATGCACGAAGTGCGGGCGCAGCTCGCCAAGATGCGCGAGTTCGTCACTGGCGTGCACCAGGGACGCATCCTTGGTTTCACCGGCGCTCGTTTCACCGATGTCGTCAACATCGGCATTGGCGGTTCGGACCTCGGCATCGTGATGGCGACCGAAGCGCTGGCCCGCTTTCGCAACAAGGGCATCCGTCTGCACTGCGTGTCCAACGTCGACGGGGTCGAACTCGCGGACACGCTCGAGCAGATCAATCCCGCGACGACGCTGTTCGTCATCTGCTCCAAGACGTTCACGACGCAGGAGACGCTCGCCAACGCCGGCGCGGCGCGCGAGTGGCTGATCGGCGAACTCGGTGAGAAAGGCATCGGGCACCACTTCGTCGCCGTGTCGACCAACCACAAGGCGATGGACGCGTTCGGCATCGCCCCCGAATCGCGCTTCACCATGTGGGATTGGGTCGGCGGACGTTATTCGCTGTGGTCCACAGTCGGCCTCTCGATCGCACTGTCGCTCGGTATGGACCAGTTCGAGCTGATGCTCGCCGGCGGCCACGAAATGGACGAGCACTTCCGCACTGCGCCGCTCGATCGCAACCTTCCCGTGCTGATGGGCCTGCTCGGCGTGTGGAACATCGACTTTCTTGGCCTCGATTCGCTCGCGGTTCTCCCCTACGACCGGCGCCTGCATCGCTTCCCCGCTTACCTGCAGCAGCTCGAGATGGAGTCGAACGGCAAGAGCGTTGCCCGTGATGGCAAGCCGGTCGGATACATGACCGGCAATGTCGTGTGGGGCGAACCGGGCAACAACGCCCAGCACTCGTTCTTCCAGTTGCTGCACCAGGGCACCGCACGTGTTGCCCTGGATTTCCTTGCGCCGGTCAATGGCTCGAGCCGGTTCCTCAAGCACCAGGATCTGGCGTTGGCGAACTGTTTCGCTCAGGCCGAAGCTTTTGCGTTTGGCCAGACACCCGAGCAGGTGAGGAAGGATCTGCAGTCCAAAGGTATGGCGCCTGCGGAGATTGAGCGCCTGGTCCCGCACAAGGTGCACGCGGGCAACCGTCCCAGCAGTGTCATCCTCGTGCCGCGCATGGGGCCCCGTGCGGTCGGCAAGCTGATCGCCTGGTACGAGCACAAGGTGTTCGTGCAGTCGGTGATCTGGAACGTGAATCCGTTCGACCAGTGGGGTGTCGAACTCGGC
>JBAVIQ010000264.1:0-1667 GCA_049687035.1 Steroidobacteraceae bacterium | reverse complement strand
TCCTGGGCCCGCTCGTCGTCGCGGGTGCCTGGAATGCCGTGCACAAGGACGTGAAGCTGTTCCACGTGATGGTGCTCTTCATCCAGTTCGCGATGCTGGGCACGTTCCTGGCACAGGACCTCTTCCTGTTCTACGTCTTCTGGGAAGCGATGCTGATCCCGATGTTCCTGATCATCGGGCTCTGGGGCGGCGAGCGCCGCATCTACGCCACGCTGAAGTTCGTCCTCTACACGGCGTTCGGCAGCATCCTGATGCTGGCCGCGCTGATCTACCTCGTGCTCTACACGCACGGTTCGTCCGGCTACATGACTTTCGACCTGCGTCACCTGAGCGGCTCGCAGCTGCCGCTGAACACGCAGCTCTGGCTGCTGTCGGCGTTCGCGCTTTCGTTCGCGATCAAGGTGCCGATGTTCCCGCTGCACACCTGGCTGCCGGACGCGCACGTCGAGGCGCCCACGACGGGCTCCGTGATCCTGGCGGGCGTGCTGCTGAAAATGGGCACGTACGGCTTCATGAAGCTCGGCTTCCCGTTGTTCCCGGAGGCCGCGCGGGCAATGATGCCGGTGATCATGACCCTCGCCGTGATCAGCATCGTCTACGGCGCGTGCCTGGCGCTGGTGCAGACCGACATCAAGAGAATCATCGCCTACTCGTCGATCAGCCACTTGGGTTACGTGATGCTGGGGCTCGCGAGCCTCGACCTCATCGGTATCCAGGGCGCGATCCTGCAGATGGTGAGCCACGGCCTGGTCGCAGGCGGGCTGTTCCTCATGGTCGGCATGATCTACGAGCGCACGCACTCGCGCGCCGTGGCGGACTACGGCGGCCTGGCGAAGATGCTGCCGGTGTTCTCGGTGTTCTTCACGATCCTCACGCTGGCTTCGATCGGACTGCCGACGACGAGCGGATTCGCCGGCGAGTTCATGGCGCTGCTCGGCGCGTTCAATGCCGCGTGGCCGGCGCACCTCGCGGGCAACGATACGCCGCTGACACTTGCCGTCATCGCGGTGTCGGGCGTCGTGCTCGGCGCACTCTACATGCTCTGGCTCGCCCAGCGCATCCTGTTCGGCGAAGCCCGCGCACCGCATGCGCCGCTCACGGACCTGAACGCGCGTGAGCGCGCCATCCTGGTCGCAATCGTCGTCGCGATCTTCGCCATCGGCCTGTTCCCGGGCGGGCCGCTTGCCAAGACGGAACTCGCCGCACGCGAATTCCAGCAGCGCGTCGCCGGCGAAACGATCCAACTCGGGAGCGCGCGATGAACTGGCACGAGGTCGTCAAGGCGATGCTGCCCGAGCACCTGCTGCTCGCCGGCATGGTCATCCTGCTGACGCTCGAAATCCTGCGCGGCAGGCCGCGCGATGGCTTCGTCGTCGCCTTCCTGGCGCTGGTCGCGGCCGCCGCTGCAGCGCTCATGCTGCACGCGGAGGGTTACTCCGGAGCGCCCTTCGACGGCCATTTCTCCGTCGGCCCGACCGCGTCGCTCGCCAAGTTCGCGCTGATCGCGCTGGCGCTGCCGGTCGTGCTGATCTCGCGCGATGACTTCGCCGAGACGCGTTACTACGTGCTGCTGCTCGCCTCGCTGTACGGTGCGTGCCTGCTGGTCTCCTCGGACAGCCTGCCCACGCTGTTCCTCGGTCTCGAGCTGATGTCGCTGCCGGTGTACG
>JBAVIQ010000263.1:0-3744 GCA_049687035.1 Steroidobacteraceae bacterium | reverse complement strand
GTCCCGGATCGACGCCGAGTTCGTGAACAGCATCACCGTGCGATCGACGCCGATGCCGAGACCGGCCGTCGGCGGTAAGCCGTACTCCAGCGCACGCACGTAGTCGGCGTCGTAGAACATCGCTTCTTCGTCACCGCCGTGCTTGCGCGCGACCTGCTCACGGAAACGCGCGGCCTGGTCTTCCGCGTCGTTGAGCTCCGAGAATCCGTTCGCGATCTCGCGACCGCCCACGAAGAATTCGAAACGATCGGTGAGGAACGGATCGGAATCGCTGCGGCGCGCGAGCGGCGACACTTCGGCAGGGTAGGCATACACGAACGTCGGCTGCAACAGCCGATGTTCGGCCATCTTCTCGAAGATCTCGATCTGCAGCTTGCCGGCCCCGTCTTCCGGCCTGGCCGCGATATGGAGCTTCGCGCATTCGCCGCGCAGATACTCGACGTCGCGCAGACGAGTGCGGTCGATGCCCGGGGTGAAATTCACGACGAGGTCCTCGACCGTCACCCGGTGGAAAGCGGAGCCGAAATCGAACGTCTCGCCCTGGTACTCCACTTTGCGGGTGCCGCAGACCATGTCCGCAATGCCCTGGAACATCCGCTCGACCATGTCCATCAGGTCACGGTAGTCCGCGTAGGCCTGGTACAGCTCGAGCATCGTGAACTCGGGGTTGTGACGCGTCGACAGTCCTTCGTTGCGGAAGTTGCGGTTGATCTCGTATACGCGTTCGAACCCGCCGACGACGAGCCGCTTCAGATACAGCTCGGGCGCGATGCGCAGGTACATGTCGACGTCGAGCGCGTTGTGGTGCGTGATGAACGGCTTCGCGACCGCGCCGCCCGGAATCACCTGCAGCATCGGCGTCTCGACCTCCATGAAGTCGAGCGCATCGAGGAACTGGCGCAGGTATTGCACGATGCGCGTGCGCTTGCGGAACACCTCACGGCTCTCGTCGCTGACGATCAGGTCGACGTAGCGCTGGCGATAGCGGCTCTCGACGTCGGCCAGGCCGTGCCACTTGTCCGGCAACGGCCGCAACGACTTGACCAGCAGGCGCAGCGTCTCGACCTTGACCGAGAGCTCACCGGTGCGCGTCTTGAACAGCGTGCCTGCGGCGCCGACGATGTCGCCGACGTCCCAGCCCTTGAACTCGTCGTAGGTCTCCCCCAGTGCGGCCTGCTGCAGGAACAACTGGATCGAACCGCTGCGATCGGCAATCTTCGCGAATGACGCCTTGCCCATGATGCGCTTCGCCATCATGCGGCCGGCCACCATCACGCGCGTCGGATGGGCGTCGAGCCATTCGGCGGTGCGATCGCCGTAGCCCGTGTGCAGTTCGTCGGCTGCGGCATCGCGCCGGAAATCGTTCGGAAACGCCGGGCCTTTCGCGCGCAGGCGCTCGAGCTTCGCCTTGCGCTCTGCGATGAGGTGGTTCTCGTCGGCGGGTTCGGCTCCTGCGGGAGACTTCGGTTGTTCGTCGCTCATAGTCCCTGCTTCAGGCTTTCTTCGAGGAACGGGTTCAGGTCGCCATCGAGCACGGCCGTGGTGTTGCCGATTTCCACACCGGTGCGGAGATCCTTGATGCGCGACTGGTCGAGCACGTACGAACGGATCTGGTTGCCCCAGCTCACGTCCGACTTCGAGTCCTCGAGCACCTTCGCCGCCGCATTGCGCTTGTTGACCTCGAGCTCGTACAGCTTGGCCTTCAGCATCTTCATCGCCGTCGACCGGTTCTTGTGCTGGCTGCGCTCGCTCTGGCACGCCACCACGATGCCCGACGGCATGTGCCGGATGCGCACAGCGGATTCGGTCTTGTTCACGTGCTGGCCGCCCGCGCCGCTCGAACGGTAGACGTCGGTCTCGAGGTCGGCCGGATTGATGTCGATGGCGATATCGTCGTCGATCTCTGGCGAAACGAACACCGATGCAAACGACGTATGGCGCCGTGCGTTGGAATCGAACGGGCTCTTGCGCACGAGGCGATGCACGCCCGTTTCGGTGCGGAGCCAGCCGTACGCGTACTCGCCTTCGAACCTGATCGTCGCGCTCTTGATGCCGGCGACTTCGCCGCCGTTGGCGTCGACAATCTCGGTCTTGAAGCCGTTCTTGTCGCCCCAGCGCAGGTACATGCGCATCAGCATGTTGGCCCAGTCCTGGGCCTCGGTGCCGCCCGCGCCCGCCTGGATGTCCAGGAACGCGTTGTGCGCGTCCATCTCGCCCGGGAACATGCGCTTGAATTCGAGCTTCGCGAGCTGCGCGTCGATGCCGCCGAGGTCCTGTTCGACCGAGTGGACCATACCCTCGTCGGCGTCGGCCTCGGCCATGTCGAGCAATTCAGCGGCTTCGTCGATGGCGATGGTCATCTTGTCGAGCGTGGCGACGACGACGTCGAGCTTGCCGCGCTCACGGCCGAGTTCCTGGGCCCGCTCCGGGTTCTGCCAGACGGCCGGGTCTTCGAGTTCCCTCAGGACTTCCGTGAGCCGCTCGGCCTTGCCGGCATAGTCAAAGGTACCCCCTGAGCGCATCGGTGCGCTGCTTGAGTTCTTCGATCTGGCGGCGTATCGGGTTGATTTCCATACGAAAACAGTCGCGGGTGAAGGAGACGGCTAGAACCACGAAGTCTAGCATTTCCGGCTGCAACCTCGCTGTGGGAGCCGCATGGCCCCTAGAGCTTCCCGACCCACTCCGTCACGAGCTGCAATCTGCGGGTACCCGTGTATTCGTCGATGCCCGTGCGGTAGGCGGCCTGGACCCGATCGTTCGCCCGGATCTCCGGCGCATCGGCGCCATCGAGGTAGCGGAAGGCGATCGCGTCGACGACCTCGCCGGAGGCCGCCCGCAGCTTCAGCTTGAGATGACGCAGACCGACCACTCGCGTATCGACGACGCCGAACTCGCCATCGAACATCGGCTCGGGGAAGCCGGAACCCCAGGGTCCCCCTTCGCGCAGCGCCTCCGCGGTGGCGACGTTGAACTCGCCGGCCAGCAATTCGCCGTCGGTGTGCAGATGACCGGCGAGCGTGTCCTCGTCGATCCAGCGCTCGACCTCGTGCGCGAACTCAGCTTCGAAGACGGGCAGGCTCGATTCACGCAGCGTGAGTCCGGCCGCCATCGCGTGGCCGCCGAACTTGTCGACGAGCCCGGGCGTGCGCGTGGCGATTGCGTCGAGCACGTCGCGCACGTGAACACCCGGCACCGAACGCGCCGAACCCTTGACCCAGCCCTGCTCGGACCGCGCAAAAGCGATCACGGGTCGATGCAGCCGCTCCTTGACGCGCGCGGCTACGAGCCCGATCACGCCCTGGTGCCAGCCCTCGTCGTACACGCACACACCGGCCGGCACGTGGCCTTCGAGCAACGCGACGCGCGCATCGATCAGCGACAACGCCTCGAGCTGCATCTTCGCCTCGAGTTCCTTGCGGTCCGTGTTGAGCCGAGCCAGGTCCAGCGCCAAGGCGCGCGCTTGCGTCGGGTCGTCTGCCAGCAGGCAGCGAATGCCACGCGTCATGTCGTCCAGGCGACCGGCTGCGTTGAGCCGCGGACCCGCCTGGAACCCGAGGTCCTGCCCCGTCACGCTGGAAAGAGCGCGACCCGACGCTTCCAGCAACTCCCGCAGCCCCGCAACGCAGCTGCCACGGCGGATGCGCTGCAATCCCTGCGCGACCAGCACTCGATTATTGAGATCGAGCGTGACGACGTCGGCCACCGTGCCGAGCGCGACGAGGTCGAGCAGGCGCGCCGGGTTCG
>JBAVIQ010000262.1:0-6923 GCA_049687035.1 Steroidobacteraceae bacterium | reverse complement strand
GGGAGGCGGCGTCGCGGGAATACGTTGCCACCCTGCGGTACAACGCGGATCGGCCCGAGTCGCGCGTCGCGCTCGGCGGCTTCGACGCAGCGCTGGGGCAGGCTGACGCAGCCCACGCCCAGTTCACCGCCGCAATTCAGCTCGATCCGGAATTCGTGCCGGCTTACGTCAATGCGGCGGATGTGCTGCGTGCACAAGGTCGCGACCAGGAGTCGGCCGACATGCTGCAGCAGGGCCTGCAGCGGGCGCCGATGAGCGCCACACTGCACCACGCACTTGGGCTTGCGCACATCCGGCTGCAACAGCCGGAACTGGCGATGGCGTCGCTCCGGCGCGCCGTGGAACTCGATCCGGACACCGCGCGCTATGCGTACGTTTATTCGGTCGCGTTGCACTCGACGGGGCGGGTCGACGAATCCATTCGTCGTCTGCGAGATGCCGTCCAGCGCTGGCCCTACGATCGCGAAATGCTGATGGCGCTGACATCGTTCCAGCTCGAAGCTGGAAGGCGCAAGGATGCGCAGGTGACGGCGCGCAAGCTCGTGGCCGCCTATCCGGCAGACCCGCAGGTGCGAGTGTTGGCTGCGCAGGCCCTAGGCGAGCAGTCGCCCTGAAACGATTTGATCGGGTTCACGGGAGCTCCGCTGGCAGTGAAATTCCAGTCTACACTGCGTCTTCCCGCCGTTTCCCCGCGAAGCCCGTCCATGAACGCACCCCGCCGCCGCAACCCTCGCCCGACGCGGCCGCGCGTCGCCATCGTCGGGGCAAATTTCGCGGGCTTGCGGGCAGCGCAGGGTCTCGGTTCCGGGTTCGACGTGACGGTGTTCGATCCGTCGCCGTGGTTCGAATGGCTTCCCAACATTCACGAGCTCGTCTCGGGGGCCAAGCGGCCGGGCGATCTGCGGCTGCCGCGCAAGCGACTCGTGGCCGCGGCAGGCCATCGTTTCGTCCAGGACACCGTCACGGCGATCGATGCGAAGCGGGGAACCCTGGCAACGGCTGCAGGAACTGTGCACGGTTTCGACTATTGCATCGTCGCGGTGGGGGGAATCGAAGAGACGTACGGAGTGCGGGGCGTCGAACGCCATGCGCTGCCGTTCAGGAGCGTCGAGCAATGCGCTGCGATCGGTCGCCGGCTGGCGGCACTGATGAAGGGGCGCAAACCACGATCGGTCGTCATCGTGGGCGGAGGCTTTGCAGGTGTCGAGGCACTAGGTGAAGTCCTGCGCCGTTACCGGTCACGCGCGAACCTGACGCTGCACATCGTCGAGGCGGGGCCGCGACTGATGTCGGGTGTGTCACCGAAGATCGACGCGGACGTGCGCAAGCACGTTCGAGTCTACGACGTGCACATTCACACGGGATCGTTCGTCGCGGCGATCACGCCAAACGGCGTTCGCCTGCAGGGCGGCAAGCGGCTGCGCTCCGACCTTACGATCTGGACGGGCGGCGGCGTCGCACCTCCGCTGCTGCATGCAACGAAGCTCGCGCCCAAGCCGCGGCAGTGGGCTCCTGTCGATGCGACGCTGCGCAATCGCCGCCACCACAACGTGTTCGTCATCGGCGATGCCGCAGCTTTGCCTAAGCCGATTCCGAAGCAGGCTTTCCATGCGCTCGAGATGGGGGACTGCGCGGCTGCGAACGTCCGGCGTGCCGCGGCAGGCCGTGCCTTGCGTCCATACCGACCCTCGCGCACGCCGCTGCTGGTGGCGTTCGGTGATCTCGACACGTTCCTCGTCGCAGGAGGGTCGGTCGTCGCGTATCCCACGCTCGCCGCGGGCAAGGAGGCCGTGTACCAGGTGACGATGACGCAGATCGACCCGCCGTACAGCGTGCAGGCGCTAGGCGAACTGGCGTTCCGCGTCATGGGCGTCGCGCGCAGGCTCGTCCCGTCGAAGTGAGCACGATCCGGGTCGCGCGACTGGCGCTGGGTCGCGAAGATGCCCTCCAGACATGAGTAATGGCGGACCCGATGGCATACCGGATCAGTGGCATCCCCTGGGTCGACGTTGGTCACTACCTGGGGCTGGACGATGCGGGTCTGCAGGCCGCGGGAATCGAGCGCTGCACCGCGGATGCCCCGTATGCGTATCCCTGCCGACTGACGCTCGAGGACGCAGCGCCCGGAGAAGAACTGCTGCTGTTGACCTACTGGCATCAGCCCGCGCCGGCGCCGTATGCCGCGGCGGGGCCGGTGTTCATCCGGCGCAGCGCCACGGACTGCCGGGTCGTGTCGAACTCCATTCCACTGCAACAGCAACGCCGGCTGCTCTCGGTGAGAGCCTATGGCGATACACACCGGATCGTCGCTGCAGAGGTCATGCCGGGCACGGACCTGGAGGCGGGCATCGAGGCGTTCTTCGCGCGCGCCGACGTCGCTTACCTGCACGTGCACAACGCGCGGTACGGTTGCTATGCGTGCCGCGTCGATCGCTGCTGACGCATCGTCGCGCCGAGTCGGGTAACGTGTCGGCATGCCGTTCCGTGCCGAATCCGCTCTATTGCGAGGTCCGCTGCTCACCGCCCGCGTGCACGACGGCATGGTCGTCGCCCGGCGTCGCGGTGAATGCGTGCTCGCATGTTCACTCGATCTCGATCGCTCGGAGACGCAGGTCGAGCTCGGTATCAATGAATGGCGTTGGCACGAGCGATCGTACCCGTACCTCGAGCGCTGCAGGGAGCGGACGATCTATCACTGGACCGGCGCCGCGTTCGAGTCGGTCGCGCGCTTCGGCAACTCGCTGCTCAAGCTCGTGCCGACCGACTGGGGTCCGCCCACGTTCGAGATCGACGGTGTGAAGATGCTGCCGACCAGGCATGTCTCGCCGTATGACGATGCGCGCCGCAAAGTCGCATTGATCGAACCTGCCGGCAAGCGTGTCCTGGATACCTGCGCGGGTCTCGGCTATTTCGCGGCCTGGTGCCTGGAGGGTGGTGCCAGCGAAGTGACGTCCTATGAAATCAATCCCGACGTCCTCTGGCTGCGCACGCTCAACCCGTGGTCGCCGGCGAACGGACCCGGCCTGAACCTGGTTACGGGTGACATAAGCGCAGCGATCCGCGGATTTGCCGACGTTTCATTCGATGCCATCCTGCATGATCCGCCCCGCTTCGGCCTCGCTGGCGAGTTGTATTCGCAGGGCTTCTACCACGACCTCGCGCGAGTCTTGAAGCCTGGCGGACGGTTGTTTCATTACACGGGAACGCCCAATCGTCTCACCAGCGGGCGCGATGTCCCACATGAAGTGGCGACGCGATTGCGGCTCGCCGGATTCGCGACCCGGATTGAAGGCGATGGCGTGCTCGGCGCGCGCGGGTCACGACGTTGATCGCGGCTGGCTGTGAGTTTCCGCCCCGTGCCCGGCAGCAAATGAGACTGTACCAACGGTGGCGCGGCGTGCACGGCGACTCATGCGGCTGATTGCGACCTGTCCTGAAGAGGCCAAGCCGGCCCTCGTCGCTGAGCTCGAGGCGTTGGGCGCTACGGAACTTGCGCCGACGTTTCGTGCGGTGTTGTTCACCGCGACAGCACGCCAGTTCTATGAACTGCACCTGCGCGTGCGCACCGCGAGCCGCATCCTGCGAGTCCTGCGCGAGGTGCCGGCGCACACGCCGGCGATGCTGCATTCGCAGGTGCGTCGCCTGCACTGGCCCGAATGGTTCGACGCGCGCCACGGCTTCATGGTCGAGAGCACGGGCGACGAGGGCGGCGGGCTGACGCCGAAGCAGGTCATCACCCAGGTGCGCGAGGGCGTCCGGGAATCTTTCGCGCGGCTGGGTGAGCAGGTTCCCCCGGTCGACACGGAGGAACCGAAGGTGGCGATCGTGGCGCACGTCGCGCGCGGCCGCTGCATGCTGAGCTTCGATACGTCGGGCAAGTCGCTGCACAAACGGGGGTATCGCGAGCAGGGGCATCCCGCGCCGCTGAAGGAGACGCTCGCGGCTGCGATCCTGCAGTTCGCGGGTTACGACGGCAGTGTGGCGTTCCTCGATCCAATGTGCGGCAGCGGCACGCTGGCCATCGAGGCAGCGATGATCGCCGTGCGCAAGGCACCGCAGATCCATCGCAAGAAAGGCGAATTTCATTTCGAGTGGCTCGCGGACTTCGACCGCGCGCTCTGGCGCGAAACGCAGGAAAGCATCCGTGCCGAAAAGCTGGAGGCACCGCCGTGCACCGTGGCGGCGTCCGACATCCGTGCCGACTACGTCGATATGGCGCGAAAAAGCGCGCTCAAGGCGCGAGTCGAGAAGTACATCCAATTCGACGTGGCGCGCGTGCAGGATGTCATGCCCCCCGCGCCGACGGGCCTGCTGGCGACAAACCTGCCGTACGGGGATCGCATCGGTGGCGGCGAAGCCGACGTGCGTCAGTTGTACGAAGAGTTTGGCGACACGCTGAAGCAGCGGTTCGCGGGCTGGCGCGCTGCCGTGCTCGCGGCCAATGCTTCGCCGTACAAGGCCATCGGGCTCAAGCCGTCGCGGACAATCAACCTGATGAACGGCAGCATTCCGTGCCGGCTGCTGCTGTTCGACCTCTATGCCGGCAGCCGGCGGGCCGCACCGTCATCCACCTAGGCAGCGCTACCCCCCCTGCTGCGGGAGGCCGCGCTGTCAGCGCACTTTGCCCGCCAGATTGCAGCGGGCTGTGGCCATGATAGGCTGCGCTCCACTGCAGTCTGGGGGGTAGTCGCATGGAAGACATCACTGCCAGTGGCGCTCGCTCGAGCTGGACTGCCGAACGACGTTTCTTCACGGGCATGGCCATCGCAATGCTGCTCGTTGCCTACGTTGGCTTCGCGCGCTCCTTTTTCCTGCGGCCGTTGTTTCCGGAGTGGCCGTCGCCGTCCGAGCCGATCTTCTACGTGCACGGCGCGTTCTTCTCGGCGTGGTGTGTGCTGCTCGTGGCGCAGGCCATGTTGGTCGGCATCGGCCGCACGGACGTGCATCGCAAGCTTGGCGTTTTCGGCGTGGTCGTCGCGGCGGGGATGGTGATCCTCGGCGTCGCCGGCGCGCTGATCGCCGCCAACCGACCGACCGGCTTTCACGGCGTGCCGGTGCCGCCGCTGCAGTTCCTGGTCGTGCCGTTGTTCGACATCGCGTTCTTCATCACGTTCTTCGGCTTGGGTGTCGCCAACCGCACCACTCCGCAGAGTCACAAGCGCTATATGATGCTCGCGACGGTGACGCTGCTCGCCGCTGCGTTCGCGCGCTGGCCGTACGTGTGGAAGCTCGGCAACCCGTTCGCGTACTTCGGTCTGTCCGATCTCTTCATCGTCGCGCTCGCGATCTGGGATTTCCGCACGCGCGGCAAGCTGCACCCGGTGACACGCTGGGGCGGACTGGCGCTGATCGTGTCGCAGCCGGCGCGGCTCGCGCTTTCGGGTACGGCCGTGTGGCTTGCGTTCGCCACCTGGCTCACGAACCTCGCGCGCTGACCCACCGAAGTTCGGCCGTTCCGTGGCGGCCTGGCCTGGTCAGAACTCGTATTCGAGCTGGAAGCGCACGGTTGCGTCCGGCGAGTCGTGCGTCAGTCCGAACAGGACCGCGGCTTCGTACTTCATTGCCGAGTGTTCGCGCACATGCACCTTGCCCAGCAGCGAGGGGCCGACCTGGTGCGAGTGTTCGTCGAGGCTGCCTGTGTCGCCCCAGTCGCCGAGTTCGCCGTAGAACTCGATGCCGGGCTCGAAAGCTTCGGCGACGCGCCAGCGATAACGCGCCGCGTAATCCGTCTCGGTCTCGGCCCCGCTGGCGAATTCGCGCTCGGCCAGCAGGTTGACGGTCAGCACGGTGCTCGAGAACTGCTTTTCGCCGAGCAGCCCGAGTTCGAGACCGTCATTGCCGCCGTCCACCAGTGAATGGACGTACTCGACGATCATGCCGAAGTCGGCCCAGTACTTGCCCTGCGGTGCGAACTGCAGGATGTTTTCCCACGCCACTTCGGTCGCCTCGATCGATTCGCCCGGCTCCTTCTCCCACTCACCGAGCAACTCCGTGCGCCAGAACCAGGTCGGCGTGTATTCAAGATCGATCTTGTACTGCTGAGCTCCGTCCATGTCGTCGCGCGCGTCGAAGTCGTAATGACCACGCATCTCGATGGCCACCTCGCCCTCTTCGACCACTGGCGAGTAGACCGTGTGCGCAGCCTGTGCTGTGGCTGGCGCAAGGCACAGCAGCAGCGCTGCGACGCAGAGTGTGGCGACGACGGAGGTAGCTGTGGCCGATCGCGCTGGTGCGCTATCGAAACGATTCATCAGGACTCCGATACCTGCCCCGGACACAAGGAAGAACAGGACCTGCATGCCACTTGGGTGGTCGACGTACCCCATCAGTGCATGCAGCACCTGGCCAGCGATGCCGTTCTCCGGCAGCCAGGCCGACGTGTCCCAGATCGGGTCGGCCAGCGCTGGGAGCTTGCCCGCCTGCACGAGGAAACCTGCAGCCTGCGAAGCCATGCCGGCTGCGAGCAGGAGCAACAGCCCGCCCGTCAACATAAACAAGTGACGGGTAGGAATCGTGAGCAGGCCGAAATAGAGCACGGCGCCAATGGCCACACCACCCGCGAGCCCGAGCAGGCCACCGGCCATCATCGGGGCCGTGCCGGCGCCTCCCGCGGCAATGCCGTATAGAAAGAGCACGACCTCGGAACCTTCGCGCAGCACGGCGAGGCCCACGACGACGAGCAGCGCGGCCAGCGAGCTCTGGCCGCTCGTGACATCGCGGCCGACTGCCTTCATGTCGCGTGCAATCTCGGCGCCGTGACGCTTCATCCAGACGTTGTGCCAGCCGAGCATCACCGTCGCGGTGAGCAGGATGGCTGCGTTGAAGACTTCCTGGCCCATGCCTTCGAGCGCGCCGGCGATGGTTCCGGCGAATGCGGCCACCAGCAGCGCGCCGAGCAGGCCGATCGCGACGCCACCGAAGAT
>JBAVIQ010000261.1:0-1739 GCA_049687035.1 Steroidobacteraceae bacterium | reverse complement strand
ATACGCGCCCCTTTGCGGACCTGCCCCGAGCGCACCCCAGCCCGATGCAAATGCTGTTTGACCTGCTGCCCGTCGTGTTCTTCTTCATCGCATACAAGATGGCGGGCATCTACGTTGCGACGGCGGTCCTGATCGTCGGCGTGCTGGTGCAGACCGCAATCAGCTGGTTCAGGCACAAGAAGGTGAGTCCGATGCTGCTCACCTCGGCCGTCCTGGTGCTCGTGTTCGGCGGCCTGACGCTGATCATCCACGACGCGACCTTCATCAAGTGGAAGCCGACGATCGTGAACCTGTTGTTTGCCGGCGCGTTCCTTGCGAGCCAGTTCATGCAGGGACCGACCATCGTCCAGCGCCTCATGGGCGAGCAGGTGAAGCTCGAACCAGCGAACCTCTGGACGCGCCTCAACCTGATGTGGGTCGGTTACTTCATCGTCTGCGCGGTGCTGAACCTGTACGTCGCGTACAACTTCAGCGAAGACACGTGGGTGAACTTCAAGCTGTTCGGGCTCATGGGCCTGACGATCGTCTTTGCGCTGGCGCAGGGCTACTGGCTGGGGCGCAAGCTCGACCAGGTGGAAGCCAGCGC
The DNA here is from genome assembly GCA_049687035.1 of Steroidobacteraceae bacterium. Taxonomy (GTDB): domain Bacteria; phylum Pseudomonadota; class Gammaproteobacteria; order Steroidobacterales; family Steroidobacteraceae; genus RPQJ01. The sequence goes on along the minus strand of JBAVIQ010000261.1, from coordinate 1,153 downwards.
GGCACGAACAGAGTGAGCCGGATCCAAGCGATGTGGTACGTAATCATCGGTCAGGACAGTCCCGACGCACTCGAGATCCGCAGGCGAGTGCGTCCCGCGCACCTCGAACGCGCGCAAAAACTCCTCGATGAGGGACGCATGCTCGTCGCTGGCCCCTGCCCAGCGATCGATTCGCCGGACCCGGGACCCGCCGGCTTCACCGGCAGCGTGATCATTGCGGACTTCGCCTCGCTCGCCGACGCCAGAGCGTGGGTGGCGGCCGATCCATACGTGACGCAAGGCGTGTTCGAATCGCATGAAGTCCGCCCATTCGTGCAGTCCCTGCCATGACCCAGACGCATTCAGCCAGCCGCGCTGAAAGACTGGAGGCCCGGTTGCGCACGGCGTTACAACCCTCCGAACTGCATGTCATCGACGACAGCCATCTGCACGCCGGTCATGCGGGCGCGGCCGGCGGGCACGGCCACTTCACCGTCCAGCTCGTCGCGGAACGATTCGCCGGCCTGCCTGTCGTACGGCGGCACCGGCTCGTGTACGAAGCAGTCGGCGACATGATGACCACCGATATCCATGCGTTGTCGATCCAGGCCCTGGCGCCCGGCGAAGGCTCGCTGGCCTGACGACGACGTTTTCCCATTAACGCGTCCACCTGGACGCCCTGACGAACCATCCACAGAGGCTCATCGATGCGAAACCTGAAGACCGCCCTCCTGCTCGGCGCCACCATCGCGCTTGGCGCCACCGCGTGCACGAAGCCCGCCGAGAATGCAGCCAAGCCTGTAAGCCCGGCGTCGGCGCCCGCAGCCGCCGAAAAGGCATCGCCGACGCTCGTCACCGTCAACACCAAGGCGATCAACTCGCAGATGCTAGACACGTTCGTGCAGGCCGTCACCGGCAAGCCCGCGGCCGAAGCGACCAAGGAACAGAAGGACGCGTTGCTCGAGCAACTCGTGAACATGACGCTTGCCGCGCAAGCCGCCGAGAAGGACGGCCTGGCCACTAACCCGGACGTGCAGGCGCGTCTCGACCTGTTGCGCACGCAAATACTCGCCGAGGCCGCGAGCGAGAAGTTCGTGAAGTCGCACCCGGTGTCGGACGATGAAGTGAAGGCAGCCTACGACTCCGAAGTGGCGAACATGCCCAAGGAGTACAA
>JBAVIQ010000260.1:0-2458 GCA_049687035.1 Steroidobacteraceae bacterium | reverse complement strand
CGGCTAAGCAGGTCCGCGGTGGGGCAGACACCGCTGCCGAGCTTGAGATTGGATTCGGGGCAGTGCACGACGGCAGCGCCACAGGCCGCAAGCGCATCGATGTCCGCCGGCGACAGTTGCGTGCCATGCACCGCAACGAGCAACGGGCTGGCGAACCCGAGTCGCACCAACCGGTCCAACGGCCGCGCGCCGTGGCGAGCCATGCTCTCCGTGACCTCCCACTCCGACTCGTGCACCGGCAGGGCCACCGGAATCTCGAGCTCGTCGGCGAGCCGTCGCACCCTGGCCAGGGTGGGGTCATCCAGGGCATGCGAGGGTTCGAGTGCGAAGTGCGTGGCCACCAGCGCGTCGCCGCGATAGTCATCCCGTAAAGCCATGCCTTTTTCGATGTATTCGTTGGGATCCGCAGCCCAGCGCGACGCGGCCTGCTCCACCACGAGTCCGACACTGACGCGGATGTGCGCGTCGGCTGCCACGCGTGCAACAACCTCTGGCCACAGCTGCATGTCGGCAAAGCAGGTGACGCCACCGCGCAGCATTTCCGCAACGGCCAGTTCCGTTCCGTCGCGCACGTACTCGGGGTCGACCCAGCGCCGTTCGATCGGCGCGATCGCGTCCTGCAGCCACTGTGCCAGCGGCAGGTTCTCGGCCCGGCCGCGCAGCAGCGTCATGGCCGCATGCGTGTGCGCATTGACCAGTCCCGGCAGGATCGCGTGCTGCGGACGTTCGACGAGTTCGGCGGGCGAGTAGGTGGCGAGCGCCTCGGCAGTGGGCAGCACGGCGACGATGCGTCCAGCGCGCATCGCAACCGCATGGTCGGCGAGCACGGCGCCGTCGGGTTCGACGGGCAGCACCCAGCGGGCGCAAACGAGCGTGTCTACCGGCTCCATTCAGGGTCTCGCGGATCGGGGCCGGCAGTATACCGGGCGCAGCCCGACCGCACCGGCCGGGACCGCCCGTGGGAGGCGTTTAACGGCCTCGTCGTGGTACTATTTCAGATCATTTTGGGGCAATCGGATTCCATGGCAGAAATCGCGCGCGAACTCCTGCACGTCAACCTCGAAGACGAGATGAAGCAGTCGTACCTCGATTACGCGATGAGCGTGATCGTGGGACGCGCATTGCCGGACGTCCGCGATGGACTCAAGCCCGTCCATCGTCGCGTGCTGTTCGCCATGCGCGAGCTCGGCAACGAGTGGAACAAGTCCTACAAGAAGTCGGCCCGCGTCGTCGGCGACGTCATCGGCAAGTACCACCCGCACGGCGACACCGCCGCTTACGACACCATGGTGCGCATGGCGCAGCCGTTCTCGTTGCGTTACCTGCTGGTCGACGGCCAGGGCAACTTCGGCTCGGTGGACGGCGACTCGCCCGCCGCCATGCGTTACACCGAAGTCCGCATGTCGCGCCTCGCGGGCGAGCTGCTCGCCGACATCGACAAGGAGACCGTCGAGTTCGTGCCGAACTACGACGGGTCCGAGATCGAGCCGTCGGTGCTGCCCACGCGCGTGCCGAACCTGCTGATCAACGGGTCGTCGGGTATTGCCGTCGGCATGGCGACCAACATCCCACCGCACAACCTGGTCGAGATCGTCAACGCCTGCGTGGCGTACATCGACAACCCCGCGATCACCATCCCTGAGTTGATGGAGCACGTGCCGGGCCCGGATTTCCCGACGGCCGGCATCATCAACGGCGCCCGCGAGATCTATAACGCCTACACGACGGGACGCGGCCGCATCGTCGTCCGCGCCAAGGCCGAGATCGAGGAATACGACGACCTCGGCCGCGAGGCCATCATCGTCACCGAGCTGCCATACCAGGTGAACAAGGCGCGCCTGCTCGAACGCATCGCCGACCTCGTACGCGGCAAGCTGCTCGAAGGCATCTCCGAGCTGCGTGACGAGTCCGACAAGGACGGCATGCGCGTCGTCATCGAGTTGAAGCGCAACGAAAACGCCGAGATCGTCCTCAACAACCTGTACAAGCAGACGCCGATGGAGTCGGTGTTCGGCGTCAACATGGTGGCGTTGCTCGACGGCCAGCCGCGGCTGCTCAACCTCAAGGACATGATCGAGGCGTTCGTCCGTCACCGCCGTGAAGTGGTGACGCGCCGGACGGTGTTCGACCTGCGCAAGGCCCGCGACCGTGGCCACATCCTCGAAGGCCTCGCCGTCGCGCTGGCCAACATCGACGAGATCATTGCGCTGATCAAGGCGTCGCCCACGCCGCCGGAAGCGAAGGCAGCGTTGGTTGCCCGCGAATGGCGCGGCGGGGCCGTGCCCGAGATGCTGTCGCGCGCCGGCGACGTCAGTGCGCGTCCGGCGGGCCTGGAGGCAGCGCTCGGCCTGCACGGCGCCATCTATCGCCTGTCGGAGACGCAGGCCCAGGCGATCCTCGACCTGCGGCTGCACCGCCTCACTGGCCTCGAGCAGGACAAGGTCCTCGCCGAGTACGC
>JBAVIQ010000259.1:0-21759 GCA_049687035.1 Steroidobacteraceae bacterium | reverse complement strand
AGCACCTGCCGACACCGGGCAAGGGCCGCATCGTGCGCATCTACGGTGCCAAGACGGACAACAACGCCGCGCTGTTCAAGCGCGGGCAGGATCGGGTCCTCGAGCCATTGATCAAGAGCGGCGACATCCAGGTGCTGCACGAGGACTGGGCCGAGGACTGGAAGCCAGAGAACGCCAAGCGCATCGTGAACGCCGCGATCACGGCCAACGGCCCGCGCATCGATGCCGTACTTGCGAGCAACGATGGCACCGCGGGCGGTGCCATCCAGGCGTTGAGCGAAGAGGGGCTCGCGGGCAAGGTGCTGGTCACCGGTCAGGACGCCGAAACGGTGGCGCTGCAGCGCATCGCCGTCGGTACCCAGGCCATGACCATCTACAAGCCGTTGCGCACGCTCGCGAGCGGCGCCGCAGAACTCGCCGTGCAGATGGCAGGACGCCGGGTGGTCGTAGCCGGCAAGTCGATCGACAACGGCCATGGCCGCGTGCCGTCGGTACTCTTCGACGTGGTCACGGTCACGCGCGACAACATCCTGGACACCGTCGTGCGCGACGGCCAGGCGACCTACGACGATGTGTACCGCGGCATCCCGGATGCCCAGCGCCCGCCGCGCCCATGAGCGACAGCGCGGTCCTGGCAGCCCGTTCGATCGTCAAACGCTTCGGCGCGGTGACGGCGCTCGACGGCGTCAGCTTCGAGCTGCGGGCAGGTGAAATCCATGCGCTTTGCGGCGAAAACGGCGCGGGCAAGTCGACGCTGATCAAGCTGCTGTCAGGCGTGCATCCTCACGGCAGCTACGACGGCGATATCTTCGTCGACGGTCTTCCGGTTGAATTCCGGTCGACTCGCGACGCGGAGCGGGCAGGAATCGCGATCATCCACCAGGAGCTCGCGCTGTTCCCGGACATGACGGTCGGCGAGAACCTGTTCCTGGGCGCGTTTCCGCGGCGGTTCGGGCGCATCGACTGGGATCGGGTGTATGCGCAGTCCGCTGCGACGCTCGCTGATTGTGGCATCCAGCTGGATCCGGCGACGCGCGTCGGCGACCTGGGCATCGGCCAGCAGCAGCTCGTCGAGATTGCACGAGCCATCGCACGCAAGCCGAAGGTGCTGGTGCTGGACGAACCCACGGCGGCGCTCTCCCGCAACGAGATCGACACCTTGCTGGCGCAGCTGCGCAAGTTGCGTGAGCGCGGTGTCGCCTGTGTCTTCATCTCGCACAAGCTCGATGAGGTGTTTGCGATCGCCGATCGCATCACCGTCCTGCGCGACGGTGCCGCCCAGGGGACGCTCGCTACCGTGGGCACGGACGCCGACGAAATCATCCGGCGCATGGTGGGGCGGCGCATCGAAGACCACTACCCGCGTCGTCAATCCACGTGCGGGCGCACCTTGCTGGCCCTGCGCGGCGTGCACGTCGATCCACCGAATGTGGGGGGGCTTGCATTGCGCGGCATCGAATTCCAAGCCCGGGCCGGTGAGGTGCTGGGAATCGGCGGACTCATGGGCGCGGGTCGCACCGAGCTGCTGATGCACCTGATGGGTCTCTGGGGCAACCGCCGCGCCGGGACTGTCGAACTCGACGGTCAGCCGTTCACTGCTGACCATCCGCGTGCAGCCCTCGCGCATGGGCTCGCCATCGTCACGGAGGATCGCAAGCGCTACGGACTCGTGCTGCCACAGGGGGTCACGTTCAACGTGTCGCTGTCGTCGCTGAAGAGCCTGCGTCGTGGTGTCTTCGTCGATCGCGACGCCGAGGTAGCTCGCACCAGGACGATCGTCGACGACCTGCGGATCAAGGCGCAGACATTGGAGCAGCCCGTCGGCACGCTTTCCGGCGGCAACCAGCAGAAGGTGGTGCTCGGCAAGATGCTGCTGACGCAACCCAAGGTGCTGATGCTCGACGAGCCGACGCGTGGCATCGACGTCGGCGCCAAGCTCGAAGTGTACGAACTCATCAACCGGCTGACGGCGGCCGGGCAGGCGATCGTGCTTGTCTCGAGCGAGCTCGGCGAGCTGATGGGGATGAGTGATCGCATCGTGATGCTGTGCGAAGGCCGCGTGGGCGGCACGTTCGAGCGGTCGGCAGCCACCCAGGAACGATTGCTGGCCGCCGCGATGGGTCGCCTGGAGCATGCCGCATGAATCGCTTCGCGACCCGCGAGCTGTCGATGCTCGTCGCACTGGTTGCGATCTGGGCGTTCTTTGCGTGGCAGGAGCCGGTGTTCCTCTCTGCACGCAACCTGTCGCTGCTTTCGGTCGAACTCGCCGTCACCGCAGTGCTCGCCCTCGGCATGCTCGTCGTGCTGCTGCCCGGGCAGATCGACTTGTCGGCGGGCAGCGGCGTGGGACTTGCCGGAGCGGTCGCTGCTGTCCTCGTGTTCTGGCACGACGTGCCGGCCCCCGTCGCGCTGTTGATCGCAACGCTCGGCGCGGTACTGGTCTGGTCAGCGATGGGTGCGTTGATCGCGATCGAGCGGATCCCGGCCTTCATCATGACACTGGGTGGCCTGCTGGTGTTTCGCGGCCTGCACTGGCTCGTGATCGAGAACCAGACCGTGCCCGTCGTCGAGGGCGGCAGCCAGAACGTCTACTCGCTGCTCACGACGTACTACCTGCCGGATGTCGCCGGTTACGTGCTTGCCGGGCTGGCGGTGACAGCGATCGTCGCATCCGCACTCGGTGCACGGATGCGCCGGCAGTCCTACGGCTTCCCGGTCGACGACGGCGAGCTTACGTTCCTGAAGCTGTTCGTGCTCGCGCAGCTGGTCTTCCTGGTCGTCATCGTCACCAACGGCTACCGCGGCGTACCCATCGCGCTGGTGATCCTCGGGCTCGTCGCGGTGCTGGTTCACCAGCTGGTGACGAACACGCCCTTCGGCCGCTACCTCTACGCGATCGGCGGCAACGAAGAAGCCGCGGCGGTCTCCGGCGTGCCGGTGCGCAACACCATCATCGGTGCCTACGCCCTCATGGGCGGCATCGTTGCGCTGACCGGCTTCATGCAGACTGCTTACTCGGGCGCGTCGACGTCGACCGTCGGCTCGCTGATGGAACTCGATGCGGTCGCGGCCTGCGTGATCGGCGGCACGAGCCTGCGGGGCGGGCGCGGCACCGTGCTCGGCGTGCTGTTCGGCGCGCTCATCATGGCTAGCCTGCTGAACGGCATGACCTTGATGGCGGTCTCACCGGAGGCCAAGTACATCGCGCGCGGCATCGTCCTCGCGCTCGCCGTGTGGCTCGATCTTCGACTTGGGAAGGGCAGATAGTGCGCAAGCAAAAGCCGACGCTGAGTTTCTGGCAGATCTGGAACATGTGCTTCGGATTCCTTGGAATCCAGTTCGGTTTCGCATTGCAGAACGCGAACGTAAGCCGCATCTTCCAGTCTCTCGGCGCGTCGATCGACGACCTGCCGATCCTCTGGCTCGCGGCGCCGGTTACCGGCCTGATCGTGCAGCCGATCATCGGCTACATGAGCGACCGCACCTGGGGCCGTCTCGGCCGCCGCCGCCCGTATTTCCTGGTCGGCGCGCTGCTCGCCACCGCGGCACTCGTGGTCATGCCGAACAGCCCGTACCTGTGGGTAGCGGCGGGCATGCTGTGGATCCTCGACGCCTCGATCAACATCTCGATGGAGCCGTTCCGCGCCCTCGTGGGCGACATGCTGCCGGACAGGCAACGCAGTCGCGGCTATTCGATGCAGAGCTGGTTCATCGGCGTCGGCGCAGTCGTCGCGTCCGCGCTGCCGTGGATCCTGACGAACGCCTTTGACGTCACCAACGTGGCCGAGCCGGGCCAGCTGCCACAATCGGTAAAGCTTGCGTTCTATCTGGGCGCCGTTGCGTTCCTGGGCGCCGTGCTCTGGACGATCTTCAGCACGCGCGAGTACTCGCCGGCGGAACTCGCGGAATTCGACGAGCGAGTGAGTGACAACGCGGCTGGTACCGAACCGCACGCACGGACGCCCGAGTGGTATCGAAGATCCGCCGCGGCCTGGATCGTCGTGGGTTCGGTGTTCGCGGCAGCCGTTGCGTTGTTCGGGTGGGACAAGCAGCTGTACGTGCTTGGCTGCGGGCTCGTCGCGTTCGGCCTGCTGCAGATCATCGTCGCGTCACGGCAGCAGCGCGGTGCCACCGAAGGCATGCTGCACACCGTGATCAACGACCTGTACCTGATGCCGAAGGTGATGCGGCAGCTGGCAGTCGTGCAGTTCCTGTCGTGGTTTGCGCTGTTTGCAATGTGGATCTACACGACCGCAGCGGTCACCGAGCACCATTACGGTACGACCGATGCTGCTTCGGCGGCATACAACGAGGGCGCGAACTGGGTCGGCATTCTCTTCGCCGCGTACAATGGCTTTGCCGCACTTGCCGCGCTGTTCATCCCGCAGCTTGCCGAAATGCTCGGCCGTCGCAAGGCGCACCTGGTCTGCCTGTGGTTCGGTGCGCTCGGTCTGGTCTCGGTCCGCTTCATCGAGGACCCGCGGCTGCTGCTGGTGTCGATGATCGGCGTTGGCATCGCCTGGGCATCCATCCTGTCGCTGCCGTACGCGATGCTGTCGCAGGCCGTGCCGATGAAGAAGATGGGGATCTACATGGGGATCTTCAATTTCTTCATCGTGATCCCGCAGATTCTCGCGGCCAGCGTGCTCGGCATCCTGGTGCGCGTGCTGTTCGGCGGTCACAGCATCAACGCGCTGGCACTCGGCGGGTTGCTGCTGGTCCTCGCAGGGCTGGCTACCCTGCGCGTGGACGACCACGAAGACCGGAGCTAGCGATCCACGTTGATGACGCGCGTCGCAGCTCCGCGGCTGCGTCCTCAGGGACTGTGGTAGATCTCCAGCGGAACCCGGCGCTGTTCCAGCAGTGCACGCACCGGCATCTCGATTGCGCTGCCTGGCCAGGATGCACGCTGCAGCGTCGCGAGCTTGGAATCTCCGGTGATGTGCAGCACCAGCAGGTCCGTGTCGAGCAGGGTCGGCAGCGTCAAGCTGAGCCGGACCTTGGGTTCGACTGGCGCAATGCCCTCGACCACTTTCGGCGTATTCGAAAGATCTAAAGCCGCGGCGAGCCCGGGCATCCCGGGGAACAGCGAAGCGAAATGCCCATCGTCACCCATGCCGAGAATGACCGCGGCGAAGGGTCGCGGGATCCGCAGCAGTGCCTCACTCCAGCGCGCAGCAGCATTGGTCGCGGTCGCTTCGATGTCGACGAGCGTCGCGAGGGACGCCGGAGCGTTCGCAAAGGCTGCGCGCACCATGCCCAGGTTGCTGGCCGGATCGTCCGCTTGAACGCAGCGCTCGTCGGCGAGCGTCACGAGTACATTCGACCAGTCGAGCTCGCGCGACGCGAGTTCGCGTAGGAAAGCCGCCGGTGTGCGGCCACCCGACACGACCAGGCCCGCCGCGCCTTCTGCAGCAAGTCTGCGCCCGAGCGCCGCGGCGACGTCGTTGGCTAGATTGCGCACGAGCGCGTCGCCGTTTGGGAATGCGTGATGCGCCACGGTTCAGATTTCCTCGTGCCACCAGAAACCATCGCGAGCGAGGCTGCGAAGCTCGCGCCGAAACTACGCGCTGGCTGAACCGCCGCAGGACCCGCGGATCACCAGCTTCGGCTCGATCAGCGCGGAATCGACCGGCTCGCCCGCGGTCATCTTCAGCAGGTTGTCGACGAGCATGTCGGCCGCGCGATGTGTGTCCTGCTGCACAGTCGTGAGCGGTGGAATGAAGTGTGCCGCCGCCGCGATGTCGTCAAACCCGACGACCGCCACGTCGCCCGGCACCGACCGGCCACGGTCGCGCAATGCACGGATCGCGCCCATCGCGATGAGGTCGCTCGCCGCGAAGACCGCATCGAACGGCGCGCCCGATTCGAGCAGGCTCGTGGCCGCTTCGTAGCCCGCCTGTTCACTCGACTGTGCTGCGACTGACAGGCGCGGATCGGGCTCGATGCCGGCCTCGCGCAGCGCCCGCGCGTAGCCACTGAAACGCGCCTGGAATTCCGGCCAGTGATCGGACGAACTGCCGAGGTAGGCGATGCGCTTGCGCCCGAGGCGCAGCAAATGGCGCGTTGCCTGCAACCCGCCCGCGGTGTTGTCGGTGCGAACGTAACGACCCGGCGTGCCGTCCACATCCGGTCCCCAGATGACGAAATTGGCGCCAGCGTCGGCGAGTTTCTGCAGCCGCGGCATCGACGAGATGTAGTCGCCGTAGCCGAGCAGGATCAGCCCGTCGGCGCGATTGCTGAGCTCGTATTCCGTGTGCCAGTCGTCGCTCAACTGCTGAAAGGAGACCAGCAGGTCAAGGCCGCGCCGGGCCGTCGCGCGCGTGATGTGGCCCAGCATCGACAGGAAGAACGGGTTGATCTGGCCGTCTTCGGAGGATTCCTCGAACAGCAGCAAGGCCAGCGTGCTCGAGCTGCGCGTGCGCAGGCCAGCCGCGCGACGATCCGTGCGATAGCTGAGCTGGCGCGCAATCGATTCGATGCGCTCGCGGGTCTCGGGACGGACCAGGGGGCTGTTGCGCAAGGCGCGCGACACCGTGGCCTGCGAAACCTCCGCGAGGCGGGCGATGTCGCGTGATGTCGGCCGGGTACTCTTCATCGATCCCCCAGGAAGCGGGCGCACGCTAGCATGCGCCCGGTGGGGCATCAACGACGCGGCATCTGCGCGTCAGCGGCGGGTGATGCGGTCGTCTTCGAGCTGCCAGACTCCGCGGCCGTCGGTGCAGGCGACCGTGCGGCCCTCGCTCAGGCCGAAGGAGCCGTGCGCGATGAGCTTGAACTGGCGGCAACCGTCACTGCCGTGCTCGGGGTCGAGCGGGGTCAGTTGGTAAGTTACGCGGGTGTTCGGATTGGTCCAGCGGACGCTCTGGCCGTAGTCGGCTAGTTCGAGCGAGTGGCCGACGCAGGAGCGATCGGTCTTGTCCATGCGTCGCCCGATCTCGGAGCCGATGGCTGCGCCGATGACCGTGCCAACCACGATGGCCACTTTGCGCTCGGTGCTGCCCTTGGCGGCCTCGCCGCCGATCGCACCGCCCGCGACGCCACCGACGACGCCACCAAGCACCTGGCCGATCCGGTCGCGATCGCACGAGCCAGAGCGCACGCCATAGTCATAATCCCAGGCGCGGCCGCTGTAGCCGGCGTAGGTCGGATCATTCTTCTTGCGCCAGCCATGCGCAGGGGCCCAGCTCGGGGGTGTCGCGAGCGCAGCGCACGGCAGGGACATGAGCAGCGCAATCCCTGCGCGTTGCGCCAATGCTGTGAACGATTGCATCAAAACCTCCTCGGCTCGTCAGCGATCGAGTCCCGGTTGGACACGTGGGGAACGCTAGCCCTCCCCGCAGGTCTCGATACGACGGACGAGCCAATGAGTGACCCCCGTCACGCGTGCTAGTAGCGTTAAGTCAAAGCCAAAGGACCGGTACCACGCCGCGAAGCGTCTGCCCGTCCGGTCGTCCTGCGATTGATTCAGGGCCGATTTCGCGTCTAATCCATGACCCACACGCCACGGGGCGTTGCGGCTGCCCGCTTTTTCTTCAAGGATTCCAGTTAGATGCCTCCGATCCACAAGTCCCTTACCCGCTTTTCGCCCTGGCTGACCATCGTGGCCGTCTACCTGGTGCTGGGCCTGGCCAGCCGGACCTTCCTGTGGTTCAAGTTCGGCATCGAGGCCGATGTCGCCGCTTCCCGGTTGCCGTACATCCTCACTGCGGGCTTCATCAACGACCTGGTCGAGAGCCTGTACCTCTTCGCGCCCTTCGCGCTCTACATCCTGCTGATGCGTGATCGCTGGTTCCGGTCGACCGCCAACCGCGTGATCCTGTATGGCGCCACTGCCGCGACGATTGCGGGATTGATCTACCTGACCGCGGCGGAATATTTCTTCTTCGAGGAGTTCGACGCGCGCTTCAACATCGTCGCGTACGACTACCTGGCGTATCCGACCGAAGTGTTCATCGACATCTGGGATGCGTACCCGGTGATGAAGGTGCTCGGCGTCGCGGTCTCGCTGGCCGCGCTGGCGGTCTACTTCCTGCGCCACTCGATCAAGCCCGGTTTCGATCACGTCGTGAGGTTCCGCGAGCGGCTCGTCGCATTCGTGCCGTATGCGATCGTGCTGGCCCTCGCGGTTGCCTTCTACATGACCAACGCCCTGTCGCTGTCCTCGAACCGCGTCGAAAACGAGCTGGTGCAGAACGGCCACAGCAGCTTCTTCCGCGCAGCGCGCACCAGCGACATCGACTACGAGGCGTACTACGCGAGCGCGAAGCCGGCGGACAACCTGCGCCTGCTGCAGACGGAACTGGCGGCCGACGGCGCGCCGTTCACGCAGCTGGCGCTCGGCAAGGTGAACCGGCTCCATGCGGCCCGGCCCGACGGCCTCGGCAAGCTCAACGTCGTGGTCGTGTCGAGCGAGTCGTTCGGCGCCGAGTTCAGCAAGCTGCACGGCGCGGATAAGGACTGGACGCCGAACTTCGATTCCTACGCGAAGCAGGGGCTCTGGTTCGCCAATACGTACGCCTCCGGCACGCGCACCGTGCGGGGCCTCGAAGCGATCACGTCGTCGTTCCCGCCGATTCCGACTGTCTCGATCCTGCGCCGGCCGGGCAACCAGGGCATCGGCAGCTGGGGCAAGGTCATGGACGACCTCGGCTACCAGAGCAGCTTCCTCTACGGCGGTTATGGCTACTTCGACGACATGAACCGGTTCTTCTCGGGGAACGGGTTCCAGGTGCTCGACCGCACGGACATCGAAAAGATCCGCTTCGAGAACGTCTGGGGCGTTGCCGACGAAGACCTGTTCGACCGCGCGATCCAGCACTACGGCGAACAGTACCAGGCGGGTAAGCCGTTCTTCTCGATCATCATGACGACGTCGAACCACAAGCCGTTCACGTTCCGTCCTGGCCTCGAGCAGGAAGGCATCAAGCCCGAGGGCGGCGGCCGCCAGTCGGGCGTGCGCTACGCCGACTACGCACTCGGCTATTTCCTGCGCGAGGCTGCCAAGCAGCCGTGGTTCGACAACACGATCTTCGTCGTGGTCGCCGATCATGGCGCGCGCGTCTACGGCAAGGCCGAGATCCCGCTCGAGACGTACGAAATTCCGCTGATGATCTACTCGCCGAAGCACATTGCGCCGCGCCAGGTCGACACGCTGATGACGCAGATCGACATCGCACCGACCGTGCTCGGCCTGCTGGGCATGCAGTACGAGGCGCCGTTCTTCGGCATCGACGCGCTGCGCGAGCGACCTGACCACACGCGCATTGCGCTCTTCAGCCATAACCACGACGTCGCGATCCTGCGCGACAATCAGCTCGTCGTGCTCGGTCTCGGCAAGACCTACCAGTCGCTGACGTACGACCCGGTGGCGAAGATCTTCAAGCCGCGAGCGGACGACCTGGCGTTGCGGGCGCTGGGCGTGGCGTACTTCCAGACCGCGTCAGACTTGTTCAAGACGAACCGCTACAACTGATCTAAGCTCTCGCCTGCGACCAATCACCACGGGAGTGAGCGACATGGGCAAGGGCATGGATCGAAAGAAGGAAACGAAAAAGAAACCGGCGAAGTCGAAGGAAGAGAAGCGCGCCGAGAAGAAAGCCAAGAAGGCCTGAGCGAGGCCATCGGGGTGACGGTTGCCGGGACCCGATCACCCCGCCGGCGCACCGGGCAGGTTCACCGGCCCGGCTTGCGCTTCGGACCGGTCGGGCGCCGCGGCGCTTCCGTCGGCACACGCGGCAATCCCGTGTGCTGCGTGCGGAACGGCTGCGCAGGCTTCGCCTTGGCGGCCGGCTGCGATCGGGTCGACGATGCCGTGGTCTTGCCGGGCTTGCGATGACCTTCGTGGGCACGGCCGGTGCCGATCGGCTGGTACGTCGGCACCAGCTGGTTGCGGCCATTGCCGATCAGGTCGGAGCGCCCCATCTGCCGCAGTGCTTCGCGCAGCAGCGGCCAGTTGTTTGGATCGTGATAACGCAGGAACGCCTTGTGCAGCCTGCGCTGGCGCGTGCCCTTCGGGATGACGACGTCTTCCGAAGTGCGCGTCACCTTGTGCAGCGGATTCTTGCCGGAGTGGTACATTGCCGTGGCGGTCGCCATCGGCGAGGGCAGGAACGCCTGCACCTGGTCGGCACGGAAGCCGTTGCGCTTCAGCCAGAGCGCGAGCTCGAGCATGTCTTCGTCGCGCGTACCCGGGTGCGCCGCGATGAAGTACGGAATCAGGTACTGCTCCTTGCCCGCTTCCTTCGAGAACTTGTCGAAGAGTTCCTTGAACCGGTCATAGGTGCCGACGCCCGGCTTCATCATCTTCGAGAGCGGGCCTTCACCAATCGCCTCCGGCGCGATCTTGAGATAGCCGCCCACGTGGTGCTGCGCCAGTTCCTTCACGTACTCGGGTGATTCGATCGCCAGGTCGTAGCGCACGCCCGACGCGATCAGCACTTTCTTCACGCCTTTCAGTTCGCGGGCGCGACGGTACAGCCTGATCAGCGGCGAGTGGTCGGTGTTCAGGTTCGGGCAGATGCCCGGGAACACGCACGACGGCTTGCGGCACGCGGCTTCGATCTCGCGCGACTTGCACGCGACGCGGTACATGTTGGCCGTCGGGCCACCCAGGTCCGAAATCACGCCGGTGAAGCCCGGTACGGTGTCGCGGATCGTCTCGATCTCGCGGATCACCGAGTCTTCGGAGCGGTTCTGGATGATGCGGCCTTCGTGCTCGGTGATCGAACAGAACGTGCAGCCGCCGAAGCAGCCGCGCTGGATCGAGATCGAGAAGCGGATCATCTCGTAGGCGGGAATCTTCGCGTCGCCGTAGAACGGGTGCGGGACGCGCTGGTACGGCAGCTCGTACACCGCATCCATCTCCTTGGTGGTCAGCGGGATCGGCGGCGGGTTCAGCCACACGTCCGTGTCGCCGTGGCGCTGCACGAGCGCGCGCGCGTTGCCGGGATTCGCTTCCGCGTGCAGGATGCGCGAGGCGTGCGCATACAGGATGGGATCGTCCGCCACCGCTTCGTACGACGGCATGCGGATGACGCTGTGCTCGCGGTCGATCGATTGCAGGACCCGGCGATGGAACTTCAGCACGGTTTCGTTCTTGCCGATGGCGACGTCGCCGCGACCTTCCGGGTTTGCCCGGGCGGACGCCGTAAACCCGTCCATGGGGGCTCCGGGCGCGCCGTCCATGGCGCGCACGGCCTCCCGGGCAAACCCGGAAGTCCGCGCCGCCGTCGCGTCGGCCGTCGCGCGCGGCGGTTTGCCGCTCGCTGGCACCGGCTCCATCTGATAAGGATCGACCGGCGGCGCCAGCGCCCCCGGCGTGTCGATCGTCGTCGAATCGATTTCCGCCCAGCCTTCCGGCAGCGCCTTGCGCACGAACGCCGTGCCGCGCAGGTCGTCGATCTCTTCGATCTGCTTGCCGGCGGCAAGCCGATGCGCGATCTCGCAGATCGGCCGCTCGGCGTTGCCGAACACGAGCAGGTCGGCCTTGGCATCGAGCAGGACCGATCGACGCACTTTCTCCGACCAGTAGTCGAAGTGCGCAATGCGGCGCAGCGAGGCCTCGATGCCGCCGATCACGATCGGCACATCCTTCGCGGCTTCGCGGCAACGCTGCGAGTAGACGATCACGCAACGGTCGGGTCGTGCGCCGCCCGCGCCATGCGGGGTGTACGCGTCATCCGTGCGGATGCGGCGATCCGAGGTGTAGCGATTCACCATCGAATCCATGTTGCCGCCGGTGATGCCGAAGAACAGGTTCGGCTTGCCGAGCGTCATGAAGTCGCGGGTCGAGTGCCAGTCCGGCTGCGCGATGATGCCGACGCGGAACCCCTGCGCTTCGAGCAGGCGGCCCACGATGGCCATGCCGAAGCTCGGATGGTCGACGTACGCATCGCCTGTGACCAGGATGACGTCGCACGAATCCCAGCCGAGCGCGTCCATCTCCGCCTTCGACATCGGCAGGAACGGCGCAGCACCGAAGCGGTGCGCCCAGTGCTTGCGATAGGAGAAGAGTTCGCGGGCGGCGGTTTGCATGGGGCGTGAAGTCTAGACGGCTTGGGGCCATTCCTATTCGTCCGGCAGGACAATCTGGTCGCATTACCTGCAAATTCAACGCGATCCGCGGCACTGGCCCGCCGAGGATCGTCCCTGCGCTTGATCGCAGCGCCAACTTTGGACACCATAATGGTACCGTAACGGTACCATTACACTCATGCTCAATCTGACGCTCAAGAACATACCGGCCGCGCTGCACTTGCGGCTCAAGACGCGGGCGGAAGCCAACCGGCGCAGCCTGAACCGGGAAATTCTGGCTCTGCTCGAAGCACAGCTCGAGGCTCCAGTGGTGGATGTCGCCTCGGAGCAGCAGAAGCTCGAACAGTTCGTGGCTGCCAGCCCGCATGTCGATCACGCACGAGTGAAACGCTACCGCGGTTCGGGCCGCGCGTGATCGTCGTCGACAGCAACGTCATCGCTTACTGCTGGATCAACGGCGACCGGACCGCGCTGGCCCATCGGCTGCGGAAAGTCGATCCCGACTGGCACGCGCCAGTCCTCTGGCGATCGGAACTGCGCAACATTCTCACGGGCTATCGTCGCGATGGGAGTCTGGACGAGTCACAGGTACGCCGGATCATGGCGGCGGCTGAATCCGCGCTTGCGGGGCGTGAGCACTACCTGCCGCGTGACCGTGTCTTTGCAGTGACGGAGGCAAGTCGGCTATCCGCGTACGACGCCGAGTTCGTCGCGCTGGCGCAGATTCTCGGCGCTCCGTTGGTGACTGAAGATCGAACCATCCTCGCGGCGTTCCAGAGTGCGCTGACCCTTGAAGACGCAGTTGAGTCGCTGTGACGAAGCGAAGCGACCCTGCCGGTCTATCGCTACCGGCCCGAGCCGCAGCGCACCGGCGTGACTTCGCGAACCTCTCGTCGCTGATCACGGCCCGGACTTCCAGATGCCCGACACACCCGACGTCACCAAGCACGTGATCCGCTTGCTCGCGAGCCACCGCGAGCTCACCGGCCGCCCGCTGCTCGACCGTCTGCCCGGCGAAACCGACGCCGAGATCGCACAGCGCCTGTACGCGGCGCCCTTCGTCGTCCTTGCGCACGGCACCGAACCCGATCCGCTCTTCAACTACGCCAACCTCGCCGCACAGCGCCTGTTCGAACTCAGCTGGGATGAGTTCATCGGCTTGCCTTCACGGTTGTCGGCCGAAGCCCCCGAGCGCAATGCACGCAGCCGATTGCTGTCCCGCGTCGCAACGCATGGGTTCATCGACGACTACACCGGAGTGCGGATCTCGAAATCCGGCCACCGCTTCCGGATCGAGCGCGCGACCGTGTGGAACATCAGCGACGGGATGGGCCACCGCGTCGGCCAGGCCGCGCGCTTCTCGGAATGGACACCCTGCGACGACACGCCGCGCCACACGGCCCGCGACCGTTACGACGTCCCCTGATCTCGGGGGCTGCCCAACCCTTCCTGGGCACAGCTTCGCCGTGCGAGCTGCGCCGCAGCGTCCCCTCAGGCCCAACTCTTCCCACGCCTCCCAATCCCGCTACACTCACCCCACCAGGGAGAGAGAGCCGCGTGAACGGGCCACAGGACGGGGTGGGCGACAACATCTGGCAGCGCCTGCGCCGCCGCAAGGTAGTGCAGTGGGGCATTGCCTACGCCGCGGGTGCCTGGGGTCTGCTGCAGGTGCTGCAGTTTCTCGCCGACACGTATGACTGGCCCGCGCAGGTGCTGCGGCTCGTCACGCTGGCATTCGCAATCGGCCTCCCCATCGCCCTGACGCTCGCCTGGTACCACGGCGACCGCGGCCACCAGAAGCCCGTCCGCGCCGAGCTCGCAATCATTGCGCTGCTGCTCGTGCTCGGGGGCGGCGCTCTCTGGGTTTACAGCCACCGCAGCGCCCCGGCACCGACCGTCACTACGTCGTCGACAGCTGCGCCTGGTCCCGCGGCGACCACCGCCCCGGCAGACGCTCGCCCCTCGATCGCCGTGCTGCCGTTCGAGAACCGCAGTGACGAGCAAAAGGATGCTTTCTTCGTCGACGGCGTCCATGACGACATCCTGACTCAGCTCACCAAGATCGGCGCGATGAAGGTCATTGCCCGTACCTCCGTCGAGCAGTTTCGCGACACGAAGCTCTCGACGAAGGAGATTGGCGAGAGACTCGGCGTGACGCGGGTCCTCGAAGGCAGTGTGCAGCGCGCCAACGACCGTGTCCGGGTGACGGCCCAGCTGATCGATACGGCGAGCGACGCGCACCTGTGGGCCGAGTCCTACGATCGCGAACTGACGGCCGCCAACATCTTCGCGATCCAGAGCGAAGTCGCGACCTCGATCGCCGCCGCCCTCGAGACCACGCTGACCGCCGCCGAGAAGGCGCGGGTCGATATCGTCCCCACCCGGAATCTCGCAGCCTGGGAGGCATTCCAGCTCGGCCGGCAACGCATGGCGCGACGCACCGCCGAGACCCTTTCCGACGCCGAGCGCTTCTTCCAGAAGGCGATCGACCTTGATCCAGAGTTCGCGCTGGCCTACGTGGGACTCTCGGACTCCCTCACCTTGCAGATCGAGCATGCGGGTGCGCAGGAGGACGTCAACCTCGCCAGGGCTGACGCAGCCGTCGCTACGGCCCTGGAACTCGACCCGAACCTGGCCGAGGCGTGGGCGTCCTCGGCGCTCATTCGCAGCTTTCGGGGGCAATTGGATCGCGCCGATCCGCTGTACCGTCGCTCGATCGCACTGAATCCCAACTATGCCGCCGCATACCAGCGGTTCAGCAGAAACGCCGGAGGTCTCGGTCACCGTGACGAAGCGCTGGCTGCGGCGGAGAAGGCCGTTGAACTCGATCCCCTGTCGGCGATCGTCAATGCGGATCTGGGCCGGGCGCTGGTGTCGGTCGGGCGATTCGACGAGGCTGCGGACCGCTTCCGGAAGGCCAATGAGATCGATCCCGAGATGCCAATGCCGTACAGGCAGGCGGGTGTCCTCGACGCCTACGCGCGCAATCGATTTGCCGACGCAGTGCCGCTGCTGCAGCGAGCCGCTGCGCTGGACCCGGAGAACCCGCTGCTCGAGTACTTTCTCGCCCGTCTTTACTTCGACCTGGGCGACGACGTCGCAGCGATCCGCGTGATCGAGGCCGCCCGCAAGCGGTGGCCGGGCCATGCGGCTGTATTGATGGTGTCCGCGGAAATGCACATGAACACGGGCGAGTGGGGCGCCGCGCTGAAGGATACGCAGCGGCTCCTGGCGCTCGACTCGTGGACAGGCGATCCCGACGCTGTGCTGCGATGGCTACGCGACGCCGACCTGAAGCAGGGCAACCATCAAGCGGCGCGGCTTAGGTACGCAAAGGCCTATCCGGTACTGCTTGCATCAACGTCACCGATGATCGATGGCTCGAACTGGCAGGCTGCAATCGATGTCGCACCGGTCCTGCGGGCAGCCGGGGAGGACGCCGCCGCAGGCGCGCTTCTCGATCGCGCCGAGCAGGTCGTCCGGACGGTCCCACGTCTCGGCGTGAGGGGCTACGGAATTGCCGACGCGCAGATCCACGCCCTGCGTGGTGACAATGCCAAGGCCCTCGCCGCGCTGCGCGAGGCCGCAAGAGCCGGCTGGCGCGGCCCTTACTGGCGCTACTACCGCGACTTCGACCCCTGCCTCGCCTCGATCAGGAACACCCCCGAGTTCAAGGCCGTGTTCGCCGACATCGAGCGCGACATGGCGCGGCAGCGTGCTGAGCTCGCTGCCCGTCCCACGGACGCACCAATCAGTCTCGCTGCATCCCCTCGACGACCGTGATCCGTCGCCTGGGCTGTTCCTGTGACCGACCGCCACGACGGTGCGCCACGCGCACTTGCGCGTAACTCACGCCGCGATTTTGCCCGGCCGGCCGACGCCCAGCTTTGCGCGAAGGAATTCCATGAACGCACGACTCTTCCGCGGCAGCCAGCGGATCGGCGGGCCGCCCGCGGCGAGCGGCGCGTACGGCATCAACAGCATCAGGCCGAGGTACACGAGCACCATGGCGCCGCCGGTGCCGAGCAGCAGCAGCACGGCGATGACCCGCAGCAGCGTTACGTCCAGTTGGAAATAACGCGCGAGCCCCAGGCACACGCCGCTGATCACGGCGCCTTCGCTGAACTGCTGCAGCACCCGCGGCGTTGCTTCGCGCGGCGGAGGCGACGCGGTCGCGCTGCCCGGCGCCTGCACCGACCCGATCTCCTCGAGTGCGGGCTCGAGTTCAGCCAGCGTCACGACGGTTTGCTCGGGGCGCATGCGACGCGAGCACTGGTCGGCCACGGCCTGCTCGAGGTCCGCCAGGATCTCCTGCGGATCCGGGTCACTCTCCAGCAGACTCGCCGACTCGGCGAGGTACCGTTCGAGACGCGCATGTGCCGCGTCGTCGAACTGCAGAGTGCTGCGATTGAGACGGACGGTGGTGGCGATGCGTTGCATGGTTCAGTGTCCGAAATTCGCGATCGTGCGGTTGATCAGGTTCCAATACTCATCCAGTGCCGCGAGCTGTGCCCGCCCGGCGTCCGTGAGCCGGTAGTACTTGCGCGGCGGTCCCGCGTCCGACTCCTTCCATTCATACTGCACGAGATCCTCGCGCCGCAGTTTGCTGAGCAGGGGGTAGAGCGTGCCTTCCTGGGTGGCGAATTCCGTACCCGCGAGCTGGCGCAGGATGTCTGGCACGTACACGCTCTTCACACCCACGATCTTCAACACCAGGAATTCGAGGAGACCTTTGCGGATCGGAGCGAGCTTGGATTCGGCAGCCATAGTTTCTAGCACAGTACCTTTGCGAATAATAGTACTTGCTTCAGCGCTGTTCGTCAATACGGTGGTGGCCTCCCGATCATGGCGATCCAACCATGCTCCAGCCCGTCAAGCTGGCCGATGCCCTGGTCAACGCCGCGCCCATGACCGCAACAAGTCAGGCCACGATCTCTAGGCCAGCGTGTGATAGACCTTCTGCACGTCCTCGTCCTGCTCGAGCTTGTCGATCAGTTCGAGCACTTCGGTCGCCTCGGCTTCGCCGAGTTCGGTCGGCGTGGTGCAGATGTACTCGTGCTCGGCCGAGATCGGGGTGATGCCGCGCTCCTCGAGCGCCTTCTGCAGCGTGCCGAAATCCTCGAACAGGCAACGGGCGACGAGCTGCGGCTCGCCCTTCTCGCCGGTGCTCTCGCCGAACTCCTCGAGCCCGTGATCGATCAGGTAGAGCTCGAGGTCGTCCTGGTCGATGCCTTCGGGATTCAGCCGGAACACGCCCATGCGCCGGAACTGGAACGCGACGCTGCCCGAGGTCGCGAAATTGCCGCCGTTCTTGTTGAACGCGTTGCGGATTGCAGCGACGGTGCGTGTGGGGTTGTCGGTCGCGCATTCGACCAGCACGGCAACCCCGTGCGGCGCGTAACCCTCGTAGATGACCTCTTCAAAGTTCGCGGCATCGCGCCCGGAGGCGCGCTTGATCGCCGAATCCACTTTGTCCTTCGGCATGTTCACTGCGCGCGAGTTCTGGATCGCACGGCGCAGCGCAGGATTCGCGTTCGGGTCGGAGCCGCCTTTCTTGACTGCGATGGTGATGTCTTTACCGATGCGGCTGAACTGCTTCGCCATGCGGTTCCAGCGCGCAAACATCGTGTGCTTTCTGACTTCGAAAATGCGTCCCATGAAGTGCTCGGTTGCTCTGGCCCGGTCGAGGCGGTGCGGGCGCGCAATCTACCTGACCGGGCGGTACATCGCACGTCTACCCCGGCCGTCGTTCCACGAGGGCTTTGTCAAGCAAAAGCAAATTATGCACCACCGAAGTTGAAGCAAGGATTGCGCGCTGATCTAGAAACACTTACAAAAGAACAACCTTGAACAACCCGGATTGTCAGCCTTGGGCCTCTACCATCACTGCGTCTTCCCGTACCTGCTCGACTTCGCCATGGGTAGTCGGGTCCTGGCCAAGCCACGACAACGCACGCTGGCCCGTGCAACGGGACGCATCCTCGAAATCGGCTTCGGCACTGGCCGTAACCTGCCGCACTATCCGCCGGGCGTGAGCCGCATCGAAGCCATCGACCCGGACACAGACCTCGACCGTTTCTCGCAGCCGCGTATCGCGGCGGCGGGCATCGCTGTCGATTTCCATCACCTCAATGCCGAGCATCTGCCGTTCGAAGGCGAGCGCTTCGACACCGTGGTCTGCACGCTGACGCTGTGCTCGATCCCCGACGTCGTGCACGCCCTCGGTGAGGTTCGGCGCGTCCTCAAGTCGGGCGGACGTTTTCTTTTCCTCGAACACGGCCTCTCGCCGGACGCTGGCGTGGCCAGGTGGCAGCATCGACTCGATCCGATCCAGCAGCGGATCGCCGGCGGTTGTCACCTGAGCCGCGACACGGTCGCGCTGGTGAACCAGTCCGGCCTGCAACTGCTCGATACGGAGCACTACTATCTGCGTGGCGTCCCGCGCTTCGGCGGCTACATGACCGAAGGCTCGGCGCTGAAGTCCTGAGCGGCCATTGTTGTGAAAAAGAGACGCTTTAACTCAAGTGCGATCAACCCTAAATGGGGATACAGTAGTTTTTGCGCTGCAAGGTGACGCCCGCCGGCAAACCACGTACAACACCGGACAGTCGCAAGCTGGGGGAGACCGGGCGACAGACGAGATGGAAGGCCCGGCCGGGGGAGGATTGCGGGCCGTCACGGAAGACCATGCGTCGGAAGAGCCGCGATTCGCTCAGCGAGTCGCGGCTTTTTCTTTGGTGACGTGCGCACCTGCGCTGAAGCGTGGGCATGGTGGGACGAGCGGAGTTCGCGGTCGTATCCGTGTCCGCAGCCTTGCCCTAGACTGATCAGCGATGGCCTGCCAAATCCCGCGCGTCGCTGTCCGGCAGGGCGACGGGAGTCGAGGAGAACCGATATGACACCGGTCGCACGGACCCTGGGCGTATTCGCCCTGGGCCTGTTCATCGCAGGCTGCAGCCTCGAACACCATGGCGACGACTCCGTTTCGAAGCAGTTCGGCTCGGACTACTTCGGCGCGGGCGGCACGCTCAACCTGACCGACCCGGTCGCGGGCGACGCGATGTTGGCAGGTGGGCACGTCGCGACGGCGGGTGAAGTGAAAGGTGACCTGATCGCAGCGGGTGGCGAAGTGTCGATCGGCGGCAGCGTCGGTGACGATCTCTACGTCGCGGGCGGCGAAGTGCAGGTCGATGCGATCGTCGCAGGCAATGCCCGCGTAGCCGGCGGCGACGTCGCGCTCGGCCCCGCCACTACGATCGTGGGCGGGTTGTCGCTGACCGGCGGCCGCATCCGGTTCGAGGGCAACGCGAAAGAATACCTGCAGGCATCTGGCGCCAGCGTGCGCATCGACGGCGTCGTGCAGGGCGACGCCGAGGTCCACGCCGAAGAAGTCGACATCGGCCCGAACACGCGCATCGACGGCAAGCTCATCGTCCACAGCGCGCGCGAACCCGCGCTGCCCCAAGGCGCGCAGATCGCGGGTGGCATCGAGTTCCACCAGACGGACGTCGGCCACTACGTCGACGGGCACGAGACCGCGCGCGACGTTCGCACGGTCGCCCACGGGGTCGGCTCGTTCCTTTGGATGCTCGGTGTGTTCGTCGCCGGCACACTGTTCATGCTTGCCTTCCCGGCGTACTCGACTCGCGCGGCGCAGTGGATCGGCCAGGAACCTCTGCGCAGCCTCGGGCTCGGGTTCGTGATCCTCGTGTGCCTGCCGGTGCTGGTCGTCCTGCTGCTGGTCACGATCATCGGCATTCCGCTCGCGCTGATCGTGCTCATGCTCTACCTGTTGCTGCTGTTCCTCGGCTGGGTCACCGCCGCGATGTTCGTCGGCCAGAAACTGCTCGGCCTCATGCGCAGCGGCACCGTCGCGACGACGGGCTGGAAGCTGTTCGCGCTGCTGCTCGCCGTGCTCGGGTTGTGGCTCGTCGGCCTGGTGCCCGTCATCGGTGGCTGGGTGAAATTCGCAGCGCTGCTGCTCGGCATCGGCGCGCTCGTGTGGCAGGGCTGGCCGCGGCGCGATGCCTCGCTGCAACAAGGTACGGCCTGAGTCCGCCCGAGTCTCGAACGATGATGTTGAACTACTGGCCGCACCTGTTGGCGATGCTCGTTGGCGGCGCCCTGACGGTTCAGGTCGGCATGAACGCGACGCTGGCCCGCGTGATCGGCTCGCCACTCTGGGCGTCGGCCGTCAGTTTCGCGGTTGGCCTGCTCGCGCTCGTCGGGTTCGCGGCGGCCGCGGGTTCACGTGCAGCGACCGGCAGCTTCGGACAAGTTCCGGCGTGGGCGTGGATGGGGGGACTGCTCGGTGCGGTCTACGTCGCCTCGGTCACCATCCTCGGACCGCGCCTCGGCGGCATGACCATGGTGGCTCTGGTGATCGCAGGACAGCTGCTGGTCGCGCTGGTCGTCGACCAGTTCGGCATCCTGGGTTACCCGCAGATTGCAGTGACGCCGACGCGGTTGCTTGGCGCCGCGCTGCTGCTGGCCGGCGCGCTGCTCGTGATGCGGCGCTGAGCTGGTTCACTTCGGCGCACCGGCGCGGGCCGGTACTTCCTTCGCGATCTCGTGCGCCATCTGCGTGATCAGGTTCACGCCCTGCTCCGTCGAGCCGCGGCGTGTTTCCGACGTGACCATGCCGCGCCAGATCAGTCGTCCCGATGCACGGTCGTCGATGAACACCAGCACGGAACCTTCGCGCATGCGCATCTCGCGCGGCACGCTCGACGCCGGCGGCGGCTGAATCTCGCTGGGACTGAGCACCGTTGTCGCGGAGGGTGCGCCGACGCGCTTCTCGTCCGACAACACGAACTTCTGCGATCCGGCCACCTGGAAACTGACGAGCATGTCAGCGGCAGCCGCTGTATCGACTTCCGTATAGCCCTTGCGGCCCAGTTCCGCCGTCACGGCATCGCGCAGGTGCGACGTGGCCGATGCGACTGTCCCGGGATCGAGTAAACCGGGGCTGCCAAAATCGCCGCCCTTCCAGAAGTACGTCTGCCGGGCAGCCACGTTGGCTGCGGGGTCTTCGAAGCTGTCGACATCCCAATGCGCAGCACAGCCTGCCAGCATGGCCAGGATTCCCGCCAATACGAACGCCATGCGCCGGATCATTGCCATCTCCTCCAATCTCGCTTGCACCGATTGTACTGCCGGGGCCGTCCCGGGCGGCGTTTTGTGACGCGTGTCAACGGCTTGAAGCCGCGTATTAGGGCCCCGCGCAGGCGGGGGAGCATACTGCCGGCAGCGAAGGTGCGACCGGCGCCGGGCCGTTGCCCGGGTGCGCCGCCACTGCGTGATGGAGTTGAAGCCCGTCAATGAAGACTGTGCTGCTTGCCTACGAACGCGACCAGGATCTCGCCGCTGTCGAGAGCGTACTGCAATCGCACGGCCACCGCGTGCTCAAGGCGAAGACCGGCATCGAGGCGCTCGAGGCCGTTCGCACCCAGAATCCCGATGCGATCGTGAGCGACGTGATGCTGCCGCGGCTCGATGGCTTTGCGCTGTGCCGCCGGCTCCGCGAGGACCCGTCGTTCGTGCACCTGCCGGTGCTGCTGCATTCATTTCGTGTCGAAGGCCCGAAGTACGAGGCCTTTGCCGCCGAAGTCGGGGCGCAACGATTCTTTCCGCGGGGTTCGACGCTGGAGGAACTCGCTGCGACCTTCGACTCAGCGCCGTCCGGCTCCGGCACGATGCGCATGCCTGCGCTGGTACCCGAAC
>JBAVIQ010000258.1:0-7140 GCA_049687035.1 Steroidobacteraceae bacterium | reverse complement strand
GCCGAGTTCTTCTCGTTCGGCACCAACGACCTGACGCAGGCGACATTCTCGTTCTCGCGCGAGGACGCCGAGAACAAGTTCCTGCCGATGTACAACGAGCGGGGGATCCTGCAGGACAACCCGTTCGAGGTGCTCGACGTGAAGGGCGTAGGGCGATTGATGGCGCTCGCCGTCGAATGGGGCCGGCGCAGCCGGCCCGGGCTCAAGGTCGGCATCTGCGGCGAGCACGGCGGTCATCCGGCTTCGATCATGTTCTGTGACTCGATCGCGCTGGACTACGTCTCGTGCTCGGCGCCGCGGGTGCCGATCGCGAGACTCGCCGCCGCGCAGGCAGCGATCGGCAGCGCCGGCATCACTGACAAGGCAGCCTAGGTTCTCCGGTCCGCAGGGGAGGTTTCAGGTCAGGCGCCCGACCGGGGCGGCACTCGGCGTCATTCTCTGGCCCGGTGTCTGGCAGTCGCCTATATTGCCGGGGAACGGAGGATCCCATGGCCGAAGCCAAATTTCTCAACCTGCTCGACCTGAGCTTCGTGCTCATGGAAACGCGTCAGACCCCGATGCACGTCGCGGGTCTGCAGACTTTCGTGCTGCCGGCTGGCGCGCCGCGCGATTACCCGCGCATGGTCTACGAATACCTGCGCAGCTTTCCGGTCACGGCTGCCCCGTTCAATTACCGGCTGCGGGGCGTCGGGTCGGGCCGCTTGCGTCCCACGTTCGAGGTCGCCGAGAAGATCGATATCGATTACCACCTGCGGCATTCGGCGCTGCCGTATCCCGGCGGCGAGCGCGAGCTGGGCATCCTCGTTTCGCGCCTGCATTCGAACCCGATGGACCTCGATCGCCCGCTGTGGGAGATGCACCTGATCGAAGGCCTGCAGGGCGGACGCTTCGCCCTGTACTGCAAGCTCCATCATTCGCTGGCGGACGGCGTTTCGGGCGTCGGCTTGCTCAACTTCTCGACCGATCCCCATGCCAGCGAGACACCGCCGATCTGGGCGGCCGACCGGCCGCGCAAGGTGCGCACGCCGTCGATTCCAGGAAGGTTCGGCGCCTTCAGCCTGCTGCAGGCGGCCTTCGCGAGCCAGGCGAAGGAATTGCCGAGCCTCGTGCAGGGCCTCGCAGGCACCGCCAAGGCCTTGTTCGGCGTGAAGCCGAATCCCGACTTCACGTCGCTGGCGGAAGCGCCCCGCACGATCTTCAACGTCAACGTCACACCGCAACGCCGTGTCGCCACGCAGGCGAGCAGCCTCGAACGCCTGAAGGCGATCGGCGAAGCGGCGGGCGGCAGCATCAACGACGTGGTGCTCGCAGCCAGCAGCGGAGCGATGCGGCGCTTCCTGCTCGAGCTCGGCGAATTGCCGCGCAAGTCACTGGTGACGTCGATTCCCGTGGCGTTGCCGCGCGACTCGAGCCAGGCCGGCGGCAATGCGATCAGCTTCGCCAACGTGCGCCTCGGCACCGACATTGAGGACGTGCGCGAACGGTTCGACGTCATCCGTCGCAGCAGCACCGCCGGACGCGACTTCCTCAAGCAGATGAGCACCAAGGCGCTCATGGATTACACGGTGCTCATCAGCTCGCCGCAGATCCTCACGCGCCTGCCCGGCATCGGTTCGCGCGTGCCGCCGACCTACAACGTCATCATCTCGAACGTGCCCGGTCCGCGCGGCAAGCTGTACTTCCTGGGCTCGGAGATGGAGGCGTATTACCCGATTTCGGCGCTCTTCCATGGCCAGGCGCTCAACATCACGGTGCTGAGCTACGCGGGCGGCCTGTATTTCGGCTTCACCGGGTGCGCCGACAAGGTGCCGCACCTGCAGCGTCTCGCCGTGTATACGGGAGAGGCGATCGACGAGCTCGAACAGGTGTTCCTCGGCCGTGACGACAAGAACAAAGTGAGGAAGGCGGGGAAGGGCAGGAAGGTGGGGAAGGGCAGGAAGGTGGGGAAGACGAGGAAGGTGCGGAAGAAAGCGGTCGTGGCGAAGGCTGCGCCAGTTCGCGAGACGGCGAAGCCGCGGCGCCGGAAACCGACACCGGCCTGAGCCGATTTGTCGCTACCAGCGCTCCGACCAGGGGCGCAGGTCCAGTTGGCGGCTCAGCGCAGGAACTTGCTCGCCAGCCCCAAGATGTCGTCGAGCGGATTGCCGTCGCCGTTCAAGTCGAGCATGCCGGCGAGGCCGGGCGCACGTGAGGCGCCGCCCTGTCCCAGCAAGCCGCCGAGCAAGCCGCCGAGGCCACCGGCACCGCCACCGGCCGGAGCAGCAGGCTGGCCCATGCTCTGCTTCGCCATGAAGCCGGCGACGAGCATGGCGAGCATCGGCAGCATCTTCTTGAGCAGGGCCGGATCGATGCCCGACGTCGCAGCCGCGTTGCGCGCCACGGTCCGGCTCACTTCGGGTGAACCGAAGATCTGTCCGAGAACGTCATTGCCGCGACCGACGTTCGTCGGTCGTGGACTCAGCACGTCATCCAGCAGTCCGCCGCCGCCGAGACTGCCTAGCATGCCGACGAGGCCGTCGAGCCCGGACGGCTGCGCCTGCGCCTGTTTCTTGAACCCGCCCAGCAGGGCAGGCATGAGCGCAGCGGCGCCAGCGGTGACTTGCGCTTCGTCGACGCCCAGTTCCTTCGCGATGGATTGCAGTCCGCCGAGCTGATTCAGGATGTCCGTGATCTGCATTTTCTTCTTCCTGTTTGATGTGGGTTGTCAGCGCAGCGTCAGCAGGTGCGTGCCATAGGCACGCACATCGTCCCAATTGGTGTAGTCGATGACCGCGGTTGGATCCGTCGGGCCGTTCGTCATCCGCATGATGAGCCGGATCATGAACCGGTCCAGCCACGGCCACGCGGGGTAGTCGACTTTGCCTGCGATCACTTTCAGGTCGCGTGGTCGCCAGGGTGAGAGCTGCAGGAACTTCTGCAGGTAACGGTTGCCCTCGACGGTCGACTTCTCCGGCACACGTGCCACCACGGAGACGTTGAAGAAGCTGTTGGGCTTTGCCTCGAGCTGGGCGCGGTGCCGGGTCACGAACTCGATCACGCTCTTGTCGTACTTGCCGTAGAGCACGGGTGCACCCACGACGACGACGTCGTAGCGGCTCCAGTCCACGCCTTCGTGCTCGGCTTCGACCAGGTTCATCATCTCGGCGCTGCCACCGGTGGCGCCGATGTGTTCGCACAGCCGGCGTGCGATGCGGGCTGTGTGTCCGCCGCGGCTCATGTACAGGATCAGGACAGAGGTCATGGCGGCCCTGGCAGTGTCGTTGGAACAGGCATCTTAATACAGCGCCGGGGATCCGAAGAATGCGAGAATGGCTCTCGAAGGTTTCCTGCCAGGAGCTGAGGGCATGACCTCCAGTACCTATTCGGCCCGGGAAGAATGGCTGAACTGCGCGGTGCACGTCGTCGGCATCGTCGCGAGCCTGGTCGCCCTCCCGGTGCTGGTGCTGTCGGCGCGCCGTACGGGAGATCCGTGGCTGCTCGTGGGCGGCCTGACTTTCGGTTTGAGCGCGCTGCTGATGTTCTCCACCTCGGCGCTGTACCATGCCTCGAAGAACCCGGAGACGCGGCTGCGTCTGCGACGGGTCGATCACGCCGCCATCTACCTGCTGATCGCCGGGACCTACACGCCGTTCACGCTCGGCGCACTGCGCGGCAGCTGGGGCTGGTCGCTTGCTGCCGTCATCTGGACGCTCGCGCTGCTCGGCATCGTCTTCAAGACGACGTCACTCGGTTTTAGCTTCCACCGCACGTCGGTCGTGCTGTATGTCCTCATGGGCTGGCTTGCGGTCGTCGCGGTCAAGCCGCTGATGCAACAGTTATCGACGTTCGAGCTCGGCTGGCTCGTGGCTGGCGGACTCTGCTACACCGGTGGGGTCGCGTTCTACCTATGGAAGAGTCGTCCCTACACGCACGCGATCTGGCATGTCTTCGTGTTCGCGGGCGTCGCCTGTCACTTCGTGACGGTGTTGAGCATCACGTCCGGCTGAGCGCCTGCCGGTCGCAGCCTCAGGCGGAACTCACGGCGCAGCAGCCAGAGGCTGAACAGCGCCTGCAGGGTCGTCGTGCCCACGGACAGCCACCAGACGTGGTGCAGTTGGAAGCCCGGCAGGCGTGAGATCAGGAGCAGCGGCAGGACGAACGTCAACAGCCGCGATGCGCTGCTCAGCAGCGCCGGCACGGTGTTGCCCAGCGCCTGGAACATGCCCGAACAGGTGAAGATCACTGCGCTCGCGACGAAATTCCACGAGATGAACTGGAGGAATTCCGCGCCGATCCCGATCACGGGTGCTTCGCTGGTGAATCCGGCGATCAGTTTCGCCGGCGCGATGTGGCAAGCGATGCTCATGACCAGCATCAGGCTGCCGCCGAAGAGTGCGGCGAACTTGAACGTCGCACGGACCCGGTCGTGGTTGCCCGCGCCGAAGTTCTGGCCCGCAATCGGCGCGGCCGCGAACGCGACTGCCATCACCGGCAGGAACATCGATTGCATCACGCGCTGGCCGATGCCGAAACCGGCCTGCGCTTCGGAGCCGAAGCGGGCGATCACCGCATAGATCACCGCCATGTTGACGAACATCAACAGGAACTCGGCGCCCGAGGGCAGGCCGACCTTGAGGATGCGACGCACCTGCGTGAACTGCATGGGCAGCAGGGCGCGGTCGACCGCCACCGTGTGTTCGAGCCGGTGGAAGTAGAACATCAGCACGATCACGCCAATCACGATCGCGAGCGTGCTTGCGAGACCCGCGCCTGCGACGCCGAGCGGCCGGCCCGTGCCCCAGCCGCCGATCAGGACCGGCGCGAGCACGGCGTTGATCACGACCGTGAGCACCTGCACCAGCATCGTTGGCTTGACGATACCCGTGCCGCGCAGCGCCGACGCCATGCCGACGACCGCGAACTGCAGTGCGAGTCCGGGCAGGTACCAGGCCAGGTACGTCCTGCCGGCGGCGGCTGTAGCTGCGTCCGCCGCCATGTAATGCATGTAAACCGGCGTGAGCGCATAGCCTGCCACGAGCGCCGTCACGCCCACGATTGCTGCCAGGGAGAGGCTCTGGTTGAAGACCATGTTGGCGTCTGCCAAGTCACGACGACCCACGGCGTGTGACACGAGGGCGACCGTGCCGACGGCAAGCACCTGCGTGAGCGCCATCACGACGAACGTGATGTTGCCCGCGGTGCTGACTCCTGCGATCGCGTCGTCCCCGATCCGGCCCACGAAATACAGGTCGATCAGGAAATACAGGGTCTGGAAGACCATGCCGATCGCGATCGGCGCGGCCATGGCAAGCACCTGCCGCGAAACGTGGCCTTGCGTCAGGTCCTTCATCGCCGTTCTTTGCGCAGCTCACGCGCGGGGGACGGTGATCGTGCCCGCGCGCTGAGCTGCTGACGAATCATTCCTTGTCGATGTTGATGCGGGTGCCCTTGAGCGTCGACTCGACGAACTTCACTTCGAAGTTCGGGCCCTTGCGCCTCTTCACCAGCACGTCTTCGCCGTCGTCCTTCTCGACGTGATAGACCTTCGGATCGAGCGCCTTCTTGAACGTGTCCTTGATGTCGGTGGCCACGCCGTTCTCGCTGCGGCCTTTCTCGATATTGACGACGATGTCCGTCGCGGTGCCCTTGTCCGGCGTGACCCGGAACAGCAGCGTGCCGGTGTTGTTCGCGCCCTCGTGAACCTCGATGCGCCACTTGTTCGAGAGCTTGAGCGGGGCGGCCGGAGTGGTCGGAGCTGCAGCGGCCCCCGTGGCTGCCGGTGCTGCGGTGGTGGGTTCCTGCGCGAACGCGGCGACCGAGATCAGCGCGAGGCCGGCGGCCAGGCCGAGCGTGCCGAGGGTGCGGAAATTCATGGTTCGACGAACTCCTGGTGGGTCTGGTTTGGAAGTGGTCCAGAAAGCAAATACGGGAGGGGAGCGGCACTGTCAACCGGACACCCGGCCGTCTGAAATCCAGCGACGCTAACGGTCTTTCCGGTTGCGGCGCGAATCGAAACGCAGCACAGTGCGCGACGCCATGAACGCACTACCGCAGTCCCCCGCCCTCCGGTCGGCTGCACCGGAAGAAGTGGAAGTCGCAATCGTCGGCGCCGGTTTCGGCGGCCTCTGCATGGCCATCCGGTTGCTGGCAGAAGGTGAACGCCGCTTCGCGGTCCTGGAGAAGGGCGCCGAGGTCGGTGGCACCTGGCGTGACAACTCCTATCCCGGCGCCGAGTGCGACGTGCAGTCGCACCTCTATTCATACTCGTTCGCGGGCAAGCCCGACTGGAGCCAGCGTTACGCGGGCTGGCGGGAGATCCAGCAGTACATCCTGGACACCACGGAGCGCTTCGGTGTGCGTCGTTACATCCGGTTCAGCCAGCAGGTGACCGGACTCCACTTCGACCCGGATACGGCTCGCTGGCGCGTGATCCTGGCATCGGGCCTGGAACTGCGCGCTCGTCACGTCGTGCTCGCGACCGGTCCGCTGCACGTGCCGAACCTGCCGCGGCTGCCGGGGCTGGAGCGCTTCGCCGGGAAGGTGTTCCATTCGGCGCAGTGGGACCACGGCTACGACCTGACCGGCAAACGCATCGCATCGATCGGCACCGGTGGCAGCGCGATCCAGTACTGCCCGCGCATCGCGCCGGCGGTCGCCCGGTTGCACGTATTTCAGCGCACACCTGCATGGGTGATCCCGCGCGATGCCCGCACGTACAGTGAGGCCGCGAAAAGGCGCTTCGGAAGGTTCGACATCTTGCGACGCCTGCACCGCGCGCGCCTGTACTGGAGCAACGAGTCGCGCGTCTGGCCGATCTTTCATCCCGCCCTGGCGCGCGGGCTGCAGCGGCTCGCGCAGTGGAACATCCGTCGCACCGTGGGTGACGAGACACTCGCCCGCAAGCTTACCCCTGACTACACGATCGGCTGCAAGCGGGTGCTGATTTCCAACGAGTGGTACCCGATGTTCCGCCGGCCGAACGTCGAACTCGTGACCGAGGACATCCGCGAACTCCGCGAGCACTCGATCGTGACCGCGGATGGTGTCGAACGTCCCGTCGATTGCATCATTCTCGGCACGGGATTCGTCGTCGATCCGCGCATCTACATGCAGGGCTTCCCAGTTACGGGATTGCCCGGTCACGAGCTGGCCCGTGACTGG
>JBAVIQ010000257.1:0-3999 GCA_049687035.1 Steroidobacteraceae bacterium | reverse complement strand
GCGCGGGAACGGCGCCGAGTTCGACCGCGTCGGCCCGTGGCTCCACGGCAGGAGTGCCATGAGCGTCCTTGTCGCAGAGCGCGATCAGCGCATACGACCCCGAGGCGCCGTCGATGGCGGAATGATGGAAGCGCTGCAACAGCGCGTAACTGCCAGGGGCGACGCCCCGAATGCGGTCGAGACCTTCGACGACGCAGATGTCCCAGAGCGGCCGATCCATGTTCATCGGCCGGGCGAAATGCCGTGCAGCGAGGATGCAGAACTGGCGCCAGTCACCGGGCTTCGGCAGCCGCACGTGGCTGATGTGCGCCTCGACGTCGAAATCCGTGGCTTCGACCCAGTAGGGATGATCGAGATCGAGCGGCAGTCGATGCAGCCTGCGCATGAACACCGGCGAGGTGTGGCAACGACTCGCCACGTGGCGCACGATTTCCTTGAACCGCACCGAGCCCCCGGGCGCGGTCGACGGATCGTAGAGATTGATGCTCATGACGTGGGTCAGCACGTCGCCGCCTTGCACGTAGAGGAACTGCGAGTCCTGCGCGCTCAGTTGCGAGATCGTCGTCATGCCTTCATCGCCATGATTTCTTCGGCGCGAGCGAGTGCCTCGTGCCGCATCCGCTCCATGCGGTGCGACAGCGCGCGCAACTCCCACAGCAGCGCCCGCCGCCCGGCGATCGCCTCGTCGGTGCTTTCGCCTGCGAGCCCGAGATGCGCGGCCAGCCGGAACCCGTTCTCGAACAGGATCCTGCCGATCGAAGCCTCGCTGCTGACCCGCCGCAGCAGGTAGGCCTGCCGCCCCTCCTTCAGCGCGAGTTCGACGCAGCGTTGCTGCTCGAGCCGCTCACCGTGGCCGAGCCGCGCCAGCAGGTCCACGACCACGGCATAGGCCTCGACATACGGCAGCAGGACCGCGTGGCCGATGAAGGGCTGCAACCGCCGCGAGAGCCGACGCGCCTGCAGGCGGTCGCCGGCAAGGCGTTCACGCCACCTGGGGTCGACACGCTCGAGTTCGGCGACGAGTCCGGCGCGGAATTCCTCGCGCGGCGGATAGAAGAATTCGAACTTGAACAGCTCGCGCAGGCGCTCGGTCTCCGCCCAGAAGACGGTGCCGACGTCGCCGTCGGCGACGTCGTCGACCTTGAACAGCGCCAGTTCGAGGATGGACTTGTCGAGAAAGTGATGGGCGATGCTGTTGCGGTAGTAACTGGCGATCGGGTGCCGGGCAGGTTCGATCGCATAGACCACCGAGCTGCCCTCGTCGTAGCGCAGCAGCAATCCGCTCGCGGCGAGGCGATCGACATTGACGAGGAATGCCGCGCGGTCGTCAGCGGCGAGTTCGTCGGTCATGCGTATGCCGCGGGTCCGCGCCCAGTCCGCCAGCACCGCGACGAGCTTCACGAGTTCCTGTGCCGTGGCGCCGCGCGGTGCCGTGCCGAGCAGGATCAGGCACATCACGGCCGTCACGGTGAGCGGCGTGACGCGGTTGGCGCGTACCGCGACCTCGAACGCGATCTTCGCGAGCCCGAGCTTGTCGTCCGGCGCGGGCGCCCGCCTGACCACGACCGGATCGCCGAGGTCCACGCGCACTCGTCCCATCGGCCGGTGCAGCGACCGCACGTAACCCAGCAACCACTTCAGCGATTCGGGCTTCTTCACACGGCCGGTCTGCTCGGCCGCGTATTCCTCGACGTCGCGGATCAGGTCGAAGCTCGTGACGAACGGATAGATGTGCACGCCCTCGATGCCGGCGTCGTGCGCGGCGTCGAGCGTGTACTTGAGCAGGCCATAGCGTGGCGGCATCAGCTTGCCCAGGCGCGAGCGCGTGCCCTCCAGCGCCCAGGACATCGGAAAGCGCTTCTCCAGCAGGTAAGCCACGTACTGGCGCAGAACGAGCTTGTAGACCGGATTATCCTGGAACGACCGGCGGATGAAGATGGCGCCGGACCGCCGCAGCAGCGCGCCGAAACCGGCGAAGTCCATGTTGATGCCGCCGAAGGTGTGCAGCATCGGCAGGTCGTTGCTGTAGAGCAGCAGGGTTGGCAGGCTGGCGTCGATGTAGGTCTTGTGAGTGAAGAGCAGCACCGTCGGATGCGTGCGCATGCTCTCGCGCAGCCGCTCGAGTTCTGCCGGGTCGAAGCGCGTCTGGCGGTCGTACCCGCGGGTAAAGAGGAAACGATCCAGGTGCGCGCGCAGGTCGAGCCACAACGGACTTGGCGTGGACACCAGTTCCGCCAGGTAGCGCCTCGATTCCACCAGCAGGTCGGCCAGCGGACGACCCTGCGAGTCCGCAATGCGCTCGAGGGCGGGACGGAATTCCGGGCTCGTGAGGATGCTGTCGGCGACGAAGCGCGGCACCTTGTAGCGACTACCCTGGATGCCACGCTCTTCGATGTCGAGGGTCACCGTTGCCTCGCGTGCGACGAAGCGCGCAAACGCATACCTCTCCTGCCGTTCGACCCCCGCCACCTGGCTGGCAAAGTGTTGCCGCAACTCGCCGACCGTCGCGGACGCGCCCACGAGGCAATGCGCGCGCTGCCGGTCCCGCAGCACGACCCACGCCGCGCGTACTCTCCCGGGACGCCGCGGATCGCCAAACACCAGGTCGCGCAGGCGCAACCCATGCTCGCGCTCGAGATGGGGAATCCGCCACGCGACCCGCACGGGGATGACCGGCGTGTCATCGTCCACGGCGAGCATCGAGTCGAGCCGGTCCAGCGACAGGGCACGACCCTCGGCGGAGATCGGCAGGACGACACAATCGCTGCTGTCGGCAGCCGCGTCGGTGTCCCCTCGCCCGCGCAGGCACTCGCGCAGGTAGCGTTCTTCGACGCCGTGACGCGCATCCAGGATGAACAGTGGCTTCCCGGTGCAGGCGAGCGGCAAAGCCAGCGGCGCAGCCTGGTCGTCCATGCAGGTCAGCCGTATCGGGCCCGGCGGGTCGCGCGCGCGGGCTTGCGTGCCTTCGCGGCCTTGCGACGCGATGACGGTGGCTTGCCCGTTGCGCGCGGCACGGCAGGCTGTTCCGGCTGGCCGAGGCAGCGCAGGAACAGGTTGCGTACGTCGCATACGTGCGCCTCGATGGACGCCGCGCGCCAGTGCGACGTATCGACGGGCGGCAACACTTCGACCCGCACGGTCGCGGGTCGCATCGCAAATTGATTCCTGGGCTGCACGTCCGCCGAGTTGTGGATGACGACCGGGACGATCGGCGCGCCCGCCTGGATCGCCAGGTGGAAGGCACCCTTCTTGAACGGCCCCAGTTCGGCCGTGAGCGAGCGAGTGCCCTCGGGCGCGATACAGACCGAGCGGCCGTCGCGGCGGATCGCGTCGACCAGCGGCTGCATGGCCTGGATGGCGTCCCTGGCGTTGGCGCGGTCCACGAACACCACCCCGGCCCATTCCAGCAACTTACCGACCACCGGCACGTCGCGCATCTCGCGCTTGGCGACGCCGGTGAAGTCGCGCCGCACGAGCTTCGCCAGCACCAGCACGTCGGCCCGGCTCTGGTGGTTGAAGAGGAAGATGCAGGGGCGCGCGCGCCAGAGATTCCGCTCGCCCCGCACCCTGAGGTCGAGCCCGACGAGCGCCGAGCCGTAGTCCCCGAACGCCGCGAGCGAGAAGTTGGCCGCTTCGCGGGTCGACCCGGTCAGCGCCCAGAGCGGCAGGCCGGCGAGAAATGCGCCCACCAGCGCGGGCGTCGTCGTCAGCGCCCGCACATAGTCGAACACACCCGGAGTACCGCGGCTCTCGAACCGCTGCACCGGCCAGCGTCGCTGCGCTGCGATTGCCTGCAGCTTCGCATCCGGATTCAGTGGACGCGGGCGACCGACGCGCTCGAGCAGCTCGATGTCGTCGTGGCTGTCGGAGTAGAAATAGCTCCGCTCGAGGTCAAGCCCCAGCTCGCTGGCCAGCGACTCGGCGGCGGTGACCTTGCCCGGGCCGAAGCACAGCGGTGGCACAACGTTGCCCGTGAACTCGCCGTTCACGACCTCGTAG
>JBAVIQ010000256.1:0-4373 GCA_049687035.1 Steroidobacteraceae bacterium | reverse complement strand
GGTCTGTTCAGGGGCCCCGGAACTCACGCAGCCGCCGCCGCAACCGGTCCACCTGTGTCCGTTGGCACACAGACGATGAAGGCCAACCACGGCAGAGTTCGGCCTCAAGTCACGATTGTCTGGAGAGCAGATGAGCCGCGAGAGACTGCCGGTCCGGGCGCTCGCCATGAGTGTCGACCCTGACTCCGACTTCGCTGCGTCGCGCGCAGCCGAGGAACGTGCGCAGGTCACGCTCGCCTCGATCGGGGATGCCGTTCTCAGCACCGACCTGGCCGGCAACATCACGTACATGAATCCGGTCGCCGAGCGCATGACCGGCTGGTCAATGTGGGAGGCAGCCGGCCGGCCGCTGCAGGAAGTGATGCGGCTCATCGACGCGGACAGTCGAGAAACCGTTCGGGATCCGTTGGCCCTGGCGGTGCAACGCAACGCCAGCGCCGGCGTGGGCGAGAACTGCCTGCTGATCGGCCGGGATGGGCGTGAATCCGCGATCGAAGACACCGCCAGCCCGATTCATGATCGGCATGGCAACGTTGTTGGCGCAGTGATCGTGTTTCACGATGTGGGTGCCGCGCGCGAATTGTCGCTGCGAATGTCGCATCTGGCGCAACACGACGTTCTGACGGGCCTCCCCAACCGGATGCTTATGGCTGACCGGCTCGACCGGGCGATCGCAGCAGCGTCTCGCCACGGCAGCAAACTGGCCGTATTGTTCATCGACCTGGACCGCTTCAAACCCATCAACGATCGCCTGGGTCATGCGGCCGGCGACCAGGTCCTGCAGTCAGTCGCGAGCCGATTGCTGGCGGGAGTGCGCAGATCGGACACCGTAAGCCGGCAAGGCGGCGATGAATTCGTCGTCCTGCTGTCGGAAGTGGCATGTGCCGAAGATGCGGCATGCACCGCAGATGCACTGTGCGCCAAGATCGCCGCGCCGCACCGCATTGAAGGCCAGGATCTGCGCGTGACAGCGAGTGCGGGGGTCGGCGTTTATCCCCGCGACGGAATGGATGCCGAGACGCTGTTGAAAAAGGCGGATCTGGCGTTGCTGAGCGCAAAGACCCACCGGCGCACCCGGCCAGCATTGGCGAGCGTCGCCATGATTCGAAACGATTCAACCCGCTGGTCGGTCTAAGGCCGAAAGAACCGGGACCACGCGCGGGGGTCCCTTGCTCATGGCAAAAAATCATGCGCGCCATGGTGCTCGGTGCGGCACCGCACCGACCCATCCCAAACGCGCTCCTACAGTAGCGTCATGGATTCATGAAGGAGAAACCTATGAACTGGGATCGCATCGAAGGAAACTGGAAACAAGTCACAGGACGGGCCAAGGTACAGTGGGGCAAGTTGACCGACGATGACCTCGACGTCATTGCCGGGCGCCGCGAACAGCTGGCGGGCAAGATCCAGGAGCGCTACGGCGTGGCCAAGGACGAGGCCGAGAAGCAGCTCACCGCCTGGGAAGCCAAAGCCGACGATTCTTGGTTCTCATAGAACGCTAACCGAACTGATTCGCGTCCGAGAATGGCGTGAATCTACAGCGCCCCGGGTTCGCGCGCTAACCTCGGGGCGCTATTCTTCAGTGCAGGGCTTCATCCGTCGTCGCCGACCCGGAGAAACCGATGTTCGACTGTGCAGCAATGTCGCGATCCGCGAGCATGGCGCTGACGCTCTCCTGCTTCCTCGCAGCAGGGTGTGCCGGGGTCAGGCACGCGCAGACGACGGAGCCGGTCCCGGCGGCCGCGCCGCCTGCGGCGTCGACTGCGGCGATTGAGGCGGCTCCCGTAAAGGCTGCGCCGGAAGCGGAGGTTGCACCCGCGGTCGCCGCAGTGTCCGTGCCGCCGGCCCCGTCACCCACGATTCAGCCTGTGCGGCCAGTGGAACCCGCTCCGGCCGCGCGGGTCGCGGTCCCCAAGGTTCCCAAGGTTCCCGCCACCGTCGCGCCGGTCACCACGGTCGTGCCGCCGAAACCGCAAGCCAAGCCGGTAGCTGCCGTTGCGGCGGTGTCCGCGCCCGCGCCGCAGGCGATGCCAAAGGTTGCGGCGGTTCCTGCCGTACCACAGCTCACACCCGCGCCGCTGGACTTCAAGTCGCTCGCGTCGCGACTGCGGGAGACCAAGGCTATCGGCGTGTTTACCAAGCTTGCACTCAAGAACGAGGTCGACGACCTGGTGGACAAGTTCCGCGCCTACCACAAGCGGCAGGGCACGGCGACGCTCGCGGAACTGCGCCGCAACTACGACATGCTGCTCCTCAAGGTGCTTTCGCTGCTCCAGGACAGCGATCCGCCGCTGGCCCGGGACATCGTCAAGTCGCGCGGAGCAATCTGGAGCATCCTCGAGGACCCGAGGAAATTCACCGAATCCAATCTGATGGCAGGAGCAACACCGTGAGCATACGTGCAGGGGCATTGGCCCTGGTCGGCGTCGTGACGACAGGGTTCGTGGGTACGGCGCTGGCCGTTGAAGAGACTCCCGGCGAAGTTTCGGTCACCAACGACCTGACGGCTGTGATCGCATTGCATGGGCTGCCGTGCGGTAACGTCGTCAGCGCCACCCAGCAGGGAAAGGACGATTACGTCGCCTCGTGCGATAACGGCAATCGCTATCGCGTGTTCGTGGATGCAGACGGCCGGGTCATCGTGGAGAAACTCGACTAGGACTTTCTGCCACCAAGCAGGAGCAGCGCGGCGCCGATGGCGATTGCGCCGACACCGGCCCAGACCGGAACGTTGATCGTCTGCTTTTCCTGCACGGACATTTCGATCGGTCCGACGCTGATGTCGTGAGTCTGCTTCGTGTAACTGAAGCCACCGTAGGCGAGTCCGAGGACACCGGCCACGATCAGCACGATTGCGGCAATCTTGGATGCATTCATGTTCGCTCTCATCACGTCGTCGCAACCTCTTAGGGCGAAGGCTGGTCGGACGGAACCAGGTTGTAGCCAGGGAGGAAAAGGGACCCGGTGACGGGGGGCGTCACCGGGCCACTTTGTGAGCACCCGACCTGGGATGGGGGGGTGTCGAGTACTCGGGAGCAGGATCATCGAGCAGAGGGGTGCAGTCTGTGCGGTACCGAACGCAGAGCGCTCCCGATGCGACGTCGCCTGCCGGGACCCGCGCTCAGGTCTGGCTGTGGCGCACCTTGGCTTCCTGGATGCATGTCGCTTTGGCATCGTTCGCGAGCGAGTCGCACTTTTCCTTGGCGACCGCGTAGGCCGCGTTGCGCTTCTCCATCGCGGCCTGCTTGCCGGCTGCCGTGGTGGCAGCGCTTGCAGTTGCGTTGGCATCGGCGGTCTTCAGCGCCTTCTCTGCATCTGCCTTGGCAGCGACTTTCGCGCTCTGCGCCTCCGTGCGGCAGACGTCCTGGGCGTTGCCGGCGAGGTCGTCGCACTTTTCGTTGGCGATCGCATACGTCGCTTCCGCCTTGGCAATACGCACGTCGTAACGGTGCTTGTCGGAATCGCCGTAGCTCAACTCGAGCTCCGCCTTAGCCACGTTCTCGCGACCCTTGGCCTCTGCGTTGCAGACATCCTTGCGATTGCCAGCCAGCGCCTCGCACATGGTTTGATCGGAGGCATGCCGGGCCGAGATGCTTTGTCCAGCAGACCTGTATTGCGCCTCCGAAATGCCGGCGCCCATGGCGCTCGCGCTCATGGCCAAGCCAATGGCGGCTGAGAGTGCGGTGAGATTGAGTTTGTTCATGCCTGTTCCTTCATTCGTTGTTGAGAATTCGAGTGAAGGAGGCTATTGCAGTCGGCGACCTGCGTCCGTCTCCTGACGCACGGAGCCGGTCACGCGCGCGCTGGCCGCCGTATGGCGCGGCTCGCGGCGAGCACATCCCGGGAGCTAACGGGTTGCGAAGAAGGCCTGGACGGCTTCCAGGCAGAACGGAGGCACCAGGCCGGCGTGATAGGCATCGGCGACCGCGCTCGCACCGCCATCGGTGGCTCCTTGCGCCACAGCCGTCGCAGCGGCGATCTGTTTCGCCAGCGCAAACTGGCTCTTGAGGTCGGCATAAGGGTCGTTGCCCGACGCAGTGGAGTCGAGATCCAGCACGATCACCGGACTTGGCGACGGCGCCCGTGCCGCCCAGTAGCCCTGCATCAGCTGCGTGTTGAACCAGAAGACGGTGGGGTCTGCATCGCCTCCGCACAACAACATCGGGGACGTCGGAGTCCAGTTGCGCAGATCGTTCTGTTGCAGGGCCTGCCGCAGGTGAACCGCGGGCGTCGCGGCAGCAATGCCGGTGGTCGTCGCGGGCCAGCCGCCATCCGGATTGGCCTGCGCGTCCAGGAGATAGCTGAGGCGGAAGCTGTTCGTGACCAGGTGGTCCGTGCCAAAGCCGGCCGCGAAGATCGGCGCCAGATTGGCC
>JBAVIQ010000255.1:0-1724 GCA_049687035.1 Steroidobacteraceae bacterium | reverse complement strand
GGCTTGGCCGCTGCCGTACCCGCCGCCGGCTTGGCCGCTGCCGCGCCCGCCGCCGGTGCCGCTGCTGCCGCACCCGCCGTCGCATCGGCACCCGCCACTGCTTCCGGTTCTTCGGCTGCACGCGCGTGGTGGATCGAGACGATCGGCGCATTGCGACCGTGCGTCAGCTCGGGGATCTCGACGCTTTCCGGCGCCTTGAGATCGGCGAGGTACAGCATCTGGTTCAGATCGACGGCCGACAGATCGACCTCGATGAACTCCGGCAGGTCCTTCGGGAAGCAGATGATCTCGAC
The DNA here is from genome assembly GCA_049687035.1 of Steroidobacteraceae bacterium. Lineage (GTDB taxonomy): Bacteria > Pseudomonadota > Gammaproteobacteria > Steroidobacterales > Steroidobacteraceae > RPQJ01. The sequence continues at coordinate 1,431 of JBAVIQ010000255.1, read as the reverse complement.
CTCGTTGCGCAGGTGCGAAACGATGCCGCCCTTCTTGACGCCCGGCGAACCGGCCTCGCCCTTGAAGTGCAGCGGGATCGTGATGCGGATCTTCTCGTCGTCGAGCACGCGCTGCAGGTCGATGTGAACGATGGCGTTCTTCGCCGGGTGACGCTGCACGTCCTTGAGGATCGCCGCCTGGTTCAGCTCGCCGACCTTCAGGTTGATGATCGTCGAGTAGAAGCGCTCGTTGTCGAGCAACAGCAGCAGCCTGGTGTGATCGAGCGACAGCGCGCGCGCATCACGGTGGCCACCGTAGAGGATGGCCGGGACCTTGTTCGCGTGACGCAGGCGGCGGCTCGCACCTTTGCCCTGCGCGTCACGGAACTCGGCGACGAGTTCGAATGCGGTTTTCATAATCATCTCCAATTAACAACAACAAGCCGTCGTGTCCGCGACCAGAACTCGACGACACCAAATTCAGTCCAGGTAGAGCGAGCTGACGCTCTCCTCGTCCCGGATTCGCCGCATCGTCTCGGCCAGCAGGCCCGCGACCGACAACTGGCGGATCTTGCGGCACGCCTGCGCGTTCTCACGCAGCGGGATCGTGTCCGTCACCACCAGCTCGTCGAGCGCCGAAGCCTCGATGCGGTCCACCGCGGGGCCCGAAAGCACCGGGTGGGTGATGTAGGCCACGACGCGTTTCGCGCCGTGGTCCTTCAACGCCTTCGCCGCGTGGCAGAGCGTGCCCGCGGTATCCACCATGTCGTCGACGAGGACGCAGCTCTTGCCCTCGACCTCGCCGATGATGTTCATCACTTCCGACACGTTGGCCCGCGCGCGACGCTTGTCGATGATCGCGAGGTCCGCGTCGTCGAGGCGCTTCGCGATTGCTCGTGCGCGCACCACGCCGCCGACGTCCGGCGAGACGACCACGAGGTCGTCGTACTTCTGCCGCCACACTTCGCCAAGCAGCACCGGCGACGAGTACACGTTGTCCACGGGGATGTCGAAGAACCCCTGGATCTGGTCCGCGTGCAGGTCGACCGTCAGCACCCGATGCACGCCCACGCCGGCCACCATGTTGGCTATGACTTTCGCCGTGATCGCGACGCGCGTGGCGCGCGGACGGCGATCCTGGCGCGCATAGCCAAAATACGGCATCACCGCGGTGATGCGGGCGGCCGAAGCGCGCCGGCACGCATCCACCATCACCAGCAGTTCCATCAAGTTGTCGTTCGCCGGCGGGCACGTCGACTGCAGGATGAAGACGTCGCGCCCGCGCACGTTCTCCATCAGTTCGACCGTGATTTCGCCGTCACTGAAGCGACCAACGTGGGCACGGCCGAGCGGCACCTGCAGGTATCGCGCAATGTCCTGCGCGAGCTGCGGGTTCGCGTTGCCCGTAAACACCGCCATCATGGGGCCGTCCATCTACGTGCCTCTCCCGTA
>JBAVIQ010000254.1:0-6897 GCA_049687035.1 Steroidobacteraceae bacterium | reverse complement strand
GGTAATGCACCGCTGCTCCGCCAAAGTGTTCGACGACGCTCGGCGGTCCGTACCAGTGCGAGAACTCGCGGCCCAAGATCGTGTTGGAGCGCTCGTATTGAGCGTTGAACCACAGGCTGTGCAGTTCGTCGGCGAGCCGATCGCGAATCAGGTCCAGGCAGTGGGCCAGTGGCTCGGCTCTGGGGCTGTTGCCGACGATCACGACCTGCGCGGTCTCCGAGCTGCGCTCCACCACGACCTGCAGGTAACGGGCGAGGCCGCGATGAACCGTCTCGGCATACGGCGCGATCTCCGCATCTACGAGGGCTCGTCGCACTACGGCAGCCACGCGGTTGATCAGCGGATGCTGGACGACGCAGTTCGGAATGTGCACCACTCGATGCGTGCCGAGTTCGAACATGCCGAGCTTGGGCGCGCCCAGCCGACCCCGAATAGCCAGGCGGGCGCGCAACCGGAAGCCCGTCAACGCACCCGACACCACGGCAACACCCGGCAAGCCATGGGTGCGGGCCAGCGATTCCAGCGCGGACTGCGCTTCGGCGCCGATGCCTGGTTCGCCGAAGCGCGGACAGCCCGGGCAGGGGGGGCGGTGAGAGCAGGTCAGCATTGTCGCGGGCGTCAGGTGGTCCACGCCGCGCCGAACACGCGCAGCAGGTTGGTGCCGAGGATCTTTTCGATCCGGTCGCCTGAATGGCCGCGCAGGCTGAGACGGTCCGCCAGCTGCTCGAAGCGCCGCGGCGTGTTGAGATCGTTCGCGAACAGGTAGCCGTCTTCTGACTCCTGCGGCGCGGCGATGCCGGCGGCCTTGCGGCGCGCGACGTTTGCAGTAAACGACTGCACGAATTCGGGGGTCAGCGCGATGGTCGAGAGTGTGCCATCCGTGCCGATCGAGACGTGCTCCTCGCCCGCGACGTTCACTGCGTGCTCGATGTGACGGACGACGTCGTCGGCAGTGGGTTGCCTGCCACCCGAGAGGTAGGGCATGACGTAGATGCCCGACGCACCGCCCTTGTCGGCTACCGCACGCAGCTCGGCGTCGGTGCGATTGCGCGGGTGATCGGCGAGCGCTGCGCATCCCGTGTGCGTGAATGCGACGGGGCGCGTCGAGTGACGGATGGCGTCGGCCGCAGTTACGCGCCCACAGTGACTCGCGTCCACGAGGATGCCCAGCGCGTTCATGCGCTCCACTGCCTCGTGTCCGATGTTGCTGAGTCCCGCGTCGGACGGCTCCATGCAGCCATCGCCAAGCCGGTTGCGCCGGTTGTAGGTCGGCTGGATCACCCGGATGCCGAGCCGATGAAACGTTTCGAGCCGGTCGAGGTCGGTCTCGAAACACACGCCGTCCTGAAAGCCGTACATGAGCCCGGTCCGGCCGCTAGCTTTCGCTGCGCGGATATCGGCGACCGAACGCGCGCGGAGCAGGGTGGCCGGGTAGCGGTCGACTTCCTTTTCCCAGCGCATGATCGACGCGACGGACTTCTGGTACGCCTCGTCGGGCGACATCGTGCCCACTTCGCCGACGGTGAGGTGCAGGCACGTGATGCCCGACGCCTTGATGTCATCGGCCTCGCTGGCCGTCAGCTCAGCGCCGTCCTCGGTGGCGTGCCCACCGGGACCGCCCAGGCCGTCGATGACGATCGCGCGCGCATACCGGTCCCACGTGCCATTCGCGGCCCTCGATGACCGCGGCATCACCGCGGGCCCGAGCGCCAGGCCGGACGCAGCGGGCAGTATTCGTCGCCTGCGTGAAGTCACGTTCATCGGCCCGCCGCATCGACCGCGCTTCCGGCCCTCAAATGGATCTTCTCGGCCGCCAGGGCAGGGCCTGGCAGGACGCAGGCCAGGAGGATGGTGGTCGATGCGGCGAGGCGGCGCGGCATGGTGCAACTCCTTCTTGTTATCCGCCGGAGCATAGTGACGGGGCGCCCCACGCACAACGCATGCGTCGCGCCCGGGCGCGGGCTGAAGCCAGAGCCGCCGCCACGCGCCGATTTCGAACTAGTGCGCGGCGGCGGGGGAGACCGGCAGCGGATCGAGCATCCCGGTCACCAGGGCGTCCATCTGCGCAACGGGAATCCCGGCCAGTGAGTCCGCCTTTTCCGTAAGGCGTGTCAGCACCTCGGCTTGCACGCGCCCGCGTTCGAAGGCGACGCGGTACGGAATTTCGTGGTGGAACATCACCATCGAATAGCGCGGAATGAACCGTTCCGGGTGACGCCGCTCGAGCTCGAAGCTCAGTTCCTTGCGCAACATGAACTTGGGATCGCGGACCGTATCCCGCATCTCGAGGAAGTTCTCGAGGGCCATCGCGGCGATCGCATCGGTGTCGGGCTTGCGCAACTGGAAGAACCGGTCGAATGCGGACTTCCAGTCGCCGGCTGAGCGCAGCAGCCGATCGAGTTCGAAGCAGTCCTCGAAGCAAGCATTCATGCCCTGGCCGTGGAATGGCACAATCGCATGCGCGGCATCGCCGAGCAGCACGGCGGCCGCGCCGGCTGACCACGCGTCCGCGTGGACTGTGCCCATGCGTCCGACGGGATTTTCGAGGAATTCGCGGGCGAGTCCCGGCATCAGCGGCACGATATCCTGGAAATGCATGGCGAAGAACGCGTCGATGGTCTTGCGGCTGTCGAGTGCAGCGAAGCTCTCCGCGCCACCTTTCAGCGCAAGGAACAGGGTGACGGTGAAGCTGCCGTCGATGTTCGGCAGCGCGATCAGCATGAAGCCGCCGCGCGGCCAGATGTGCAGCGCATTGCGCTCGATGCGGTGCGAGCCGTCCCGCCCGGCCGGCAGCGTGAGCTCTTTGTAGCCGTGCTCGAGCATGTCTTCGACGACGCGCACGCCGAGCTGGCCGGTCATCGCGCGTCGCACGATGGAACCCGCGCCGTCGGCGGCGATCAGCGGCGCGAGCGGCTGCGTGTACGTGTTGCCCGATACTTCGTCGAGCATGACGAGTTCGTCGCGCTCGAAATCGAGCGTGCGTGCTGCCTGCAGGAAGCGGGGTTCGATGCCGTAACGGCGCTGCGCATGATCGAGCAGCACGCGGTTCAGGCCCGGCCGCGAGACGGAGTGAATGACTTCGTGCGGCCGCTGGCCGTAGGGCGCGAACGTGAGGGAACCGTCGGGTGCGTGCAGCGTGCGACCTTGCATCGGGATCAGCAGCGGTTCGACGTCCTCGAACACGCCGGCCTCGCGCAGCGCATGGATGCCGCGATCCGCCAGCGCCAGGTTGATCGAGCGGCCTGCATCCATGTCGACCTTGCGCAAGTCCGGGCGGCGTTCGTACACCTGCACCTGCCGGCCTTGCCGCGCGAGGTAGATGGCCATCAGCGCGCCGGACAGGCCGGCGCCGAGGATCGTGACGGGCCGCTTCACGCCCCGAGTTCCGCGTGCAGCGCATCCACGCAGCGCCAGACATCGTCGAAGCTGTTGTAGAAAGGCACCGGTGCGGCGCGGATCACGTCCGGCTCGCGCCAGTCGGGCAGGATGGAACGCAGTCGTAGACCATCGAAGACACCGCGTGCACGATCGCGCGTGAGTCCGACCAGCCGCAACGACAATGCTGCACCACGCGCATCAGGCAGGGACGGTGTGATGATCTCCACCTTGCCTGCAAGACGCGCCTGCACGAGGCGTTCGAAGTAACCGGTCAATGCGACCGACTTCTGGCGCAGGGCCGGCAGCCCGGCGGCGGCGAAGTGCTCCAGCGAAGCCGCCAGCGGCGCCATGGCAAGAATCGGCGGATTGCTTAGCTGCCAGCCCTCCGCGCCTGGGGTGGGCTTGAACTCGGGCGCCATCAGGAAGCGCGTGGCTTTGTCGTGGCCCCACCAGCCGGCGAAGCGCGGCAACGACGCGTCGGTTGCGTGGCGGGCGTGTACAAACGCACCCCCCACGGCACCCGGGCCGCCATTCAGGTACTTGTAGTTGCACCACACGGCAAAGTCCGCGCCCGCGTCGTGCAGCGAGACCGGCACGTTGCCAACGGCATGCGCAAGGTCCCAGCCGACGACGCAGCCCGCCTGGTGTCCTGCAGCCGTGATCGCCTCGACGTCCAGCAACTGTCCCGTCAGGTACTGCACTCCCGGCAGCAGGATCGTGGCGATCCGCGCGCCCTCGCGTTCGATCGTCGCGATGATGTCTGCGGTTCGCAGCAGGTCCTCGCCATCGCGCGGTGCGATCTCGATCAGGTCGTGCGCCGGATCGAGCCCATGAAAGCGCACCTGCGATTCGACGGCGTGGCGATCCGAGGGAAACGCCGAGCGTTCCATTAGGAGCGCGCGGCGCGCGCCCGCCGGCCGGTAGAAGCTCACGAGCAGCAGGTGCAGGTTGGCCGTCAGCGTATTCATCGCGATGACTTCGGCCGGCTCGGCCCCGACCAGCGTGGCCAGCGCAGGCGCGAGCGGCTCGTGGTACGACAGCCACGGGCGACGACCGGTGAAGTGTCCTTCGACCCCGAGTGAGCGCCAGTCGCGCATCACGTCCTCAACGTACTCCGCGGCCAGCACGGGTTGCGCGCCGAGCGAGTGTCCGCACAGGTAGACGAGTTCGCGGCCGCTGCCTGCATCGCGCGGCAGGATGAAGCGGTCGCGCCACGCCGCGAGCGCATCCCCGGCATCGAGCGCGTGCGCGTGTTCCCGGTCGAGCCTCATGTCGTGCCTCCAGGAATCGACAGCAATGGATACAGCACGGGACGGCTCGGCGCCGCGTCGGAGCCAAAGGCGGGTACCTGCAGGTCGAGCAGATACAACCCGTCAGGCACCGAGTCCGGCACGTAGGCGAGTTCAGTGACGAGCGCACGGCCACGCGTAGCCCGCGCCGCGTCGTCGGAACCCGGGGGCAGTCCCCAGTATTCGCGATGAGCCGCGAGGTGGCCGCCGTCGTCGGCGCGGTCGAGGCTAGGTAGGTCGACCACGAGCGAGTCGACCCCACGCTCGACCAGCCACCGCATGGCTTCGGGCAGGAAATACGGCGCCGGGCTCGGCGAGCCGGAATAGGCGCGGTGTCGTTTGTCCGCTCCGTTCGGCAGCGTGCGAATCACCACCGCCGTGCACGGGGCACCAACCCACGCCGAGGCCGCGGCTGCAAGCGCGACTCGGCGGATCACGAGGTCTTCGGCAGCGGCATGACCGCCGAGTATGGCAGCGGCAGCCGCGCCCAACGGCTCCGGTCGGACCGAGACGACCAGTGCGACACAAGGCGCTACGGGCGTCAGGCTCGCGATGGTGACCGGACTGCGCGTGACGTGCCCGACGCATTCGGTGTGGGTGCCGTGGCAATGCGGGGCAAGTGAATGCACGGCGCAATTGCAACTGGCTCCGTTCGCGACGCTGCCCGTGAAACCACCGATCCGCAGGGGTTCGCTCGAGGCCGGCGTGTCGACGAAGAAGCTCGGTTGTGCGCCATTGAACTCGAGCACGATGGCCAGATCTGCAGGCGCAGTGACGTCGGCGCGCCAACGCCGGCCGCCGGCAGTGAACTCCAGGCCGTTCAAGTGGTCACTTCCTCAGTGAGGTGCCGCACGCACGGCAGACCGTGTGCTCGGGATTCGACCAGAACCGTTCGAAAACCGGCGGCAGCTGCGTTTCGATGTTGGTGATCTGCAGGTATTCGCCGTAGAGGCGCGCGTCGCAGCGGTCGCAGTACCAGAGGAAGCCGTCGGCTTCGCCGGTGCGGCGCTTGCGCTCCACGACCAGCCCGACGGTGTCGGCAAAACGCTGCGGCGAGTGCGGTACATGGGCGGGCAGCAGCAGCACGTCGCCTGCGCGGATGGGAATATCCACGCGCCTCCCGTCCTGGACTGTTCGCAGCAGCATGTCGCCTTCGAGCTGGTAGAAGAATTCCTCGCCCGGGTCGTCGTGGTAGTCGTGGCGGGCGTTCGGACCGCCGACCACCATGATGATGAATTCGCCCTGTTCGAACACCTGCTTGTTGCAGACGGGCGGGCGCAGTTCCGACCGGTGCTCGTCGATCCACTGCCGGAGGTTGAACGGTGTCAAAGACTGCATGGTCCGAGTATAAATTAGGCGCCATGACGCGACGCAGACTCCGCACCGGTTCGTCCCTGCTGGCGCTGGCATTCGCCGCGGCGGGTGTCGGGGCGCCTGCCGGGGCACAGACGGCAGCGGACGCCAGCCCGGCCGGGGCCGCCCCGACCGTCAATGCGGTCTGGACGGAGCACGAGTTCACGTTCACCTATTTCGGCCGCGGCACCTACTACTCGTGCGGCGGCCTGGAGGGCAAGATCGAGTACATCCTGACGGCGCTGGGCGCCCGCCCGGAGCCTTGGGTACGGGTGAACTGTCTCGACGGCGGTGGCGTCCAGCTGATGCCGACGGCACGCATCAAGGTGGCGGTCCCCACCGAGGCGACGCCGGAGTTGCTGGCGCAACTCGAGGCGGACAAGTCGAAGCGCGAGCTGGTCGCGAAGGTCCAGCGCAAGGGGACGGCGGTCGACGTGGCGACGGCGCAGTTTCCGGCCGAACGCCGGATCGTCGAGTTCGAAGGCCGGCGCAAAGATCACATCGAGGACGGCGACTGCGAACTGCTCGAACAACTGCTGCCGCAGGTGCTGGAGCCGCTGGGAATTCGCGAGGCACCCGGCTCGTCGCTGACGTGCCTACCGCGCATGTCGCAGTTCGGTTCGGTCCACCTCAAGCTCGTATCGCTCCACGCGCAGCCTGCAGCGGTCGCCGAGCCCGCCAAGCCCGCCAAGCCCGCCAAGCCCTGAAGCCGGGTCCGCGCCTCAGTCGTCGAGCGGCAGTCCGCCTGTGTGGTTCGCCACCTGCACCGGTTGGGCATCGCGCGTGTCGATGCGCTGCCCGGTCAGCGAGCCTCCCCAGACGCATCCCGTGTCGAGGCCGAGCACGTGATCCTCGTCCACGTAGCCCATGGCGGACC
>JBAVIQ010000253.1:0-5233 GCA_049687035.1 Steroidobacteraceae bacterium | reverse complement strand
GAGATCTATTCGATCTCGCAGCTCAATGCGCAGGCACGGCTGCTGCTCGAGCGTGGACTCGGCTCGGTCTGGCTCGAGGGCGAAATTTCGAACCTGGCGCGCCCCGCCTCGGGCCACTGGTACTTCTCGCTGAAGGACGAATCGGCCCAGGTGCGCTGCGCGATGTTTCGCAACCGCAGCATGCTCGTGCGCTTCCCGGTGAAAGACGGCGCCATGGTACTTGCACGAGGTCGCGTGAGCCTCTATGAGGCCCGTGGCGAGTTCCAGGTCGTCATCGATCACCTCGAGGAGGCAGGCGAAGGTGCGCTGCGCCGCCGCTTCGAGGAACTCAAACGCAAGCTGCTGGCCGAGGGACTGTTCGAGGCCGCGCAGAAGAAGCCGCTGCCAACCCTGCCCCGTCGCATCGGCGTGATCACGTCGCCGACCGGCGCGGCGCTGCGCGACATCCTGCACATCCTGCAGCGCCGCTTTCCGGCCGTGCCTGTCCTGATCTACCCCGTCGCGGTGCAGGGTGAAGCGGCGCCGCGCGAAATCGTGCAGGCGCTGCAACTCGCCGCTGCGCGCCGCGAGTGCGACGTGCTGATCCTCGCCCGGGGCGGCGGCTCGCTCGAAGACCTGATGGCGTTCAACGAGGAATCCGTGGCGCGCGCGATCTACGCGTGCGGCATTCCGATCATCAGCGGCGTGGGCCACGAAACTGACGTCACGATTGCCGACTTCATCGCGGACGAGCGCGCGCCGACGCCCTCCGGCGCGGCGGAACGCAGCGTGCCGGACAGCGCGGAATACCTGCGCGCCTTCGGAGCGCTCGAACGCAGCCTGGTCCAGGCTCTGCGCCGCAAGCTGCTGTCGCTGCGACAGACGCTGCAGCAGTGGGAACGGTCATTGAGCCGACTCTCGCCGCGGGCACGACTGCAGCAGCATGCACAGCGCCTCGACGAGCTCGAGCAGCGCCTGCAGCGCGCGGTCCGCGCCCGGGTCGAAACGGCCCGCGTCCGCCTGACGAATGCCGCAGCCCTCCTCGGTCGCAGCAGCCCTGCGCGTCGTCTCGCGCCGCTGCAGCAGCGCCTGGAGGTTGCGCAGCGTCGCCTTCCGGGCGCGATGCAGCGACGACTGCAGGTCGCGCGCGAACGCCTCGAACGCTCGATGCGCACGCTGAACGCCGTCAGCCCGTTGGCAACCCTCGAGCGCGGCTACGCGATCGTCACGGATTCCGGCGCGCACGTCGTTACCGATGCGTCGACGCTCGCGCTCGGTGTGCAAATCGAAGCGCGCGTGGCGCGTGGCTCCGTTCGCGCAACGGTCACGGAGGTGTTTGCGGTCGCGAAACCCGCAGCTGCGCCGAAGAAGAAAGCGAAGCCGAAAAGATGACTACCGCGCCACTCTTGTTCGCGGTGGCATGTATGACCGTCGCTGCTTCGTCGCACGCCGCAGACGACGTCACGCTGCCGCGCGACACGCGCGTGCCCGGTGGCATTGCAATCCTCGATCTCGGCGCAGCTGCCGAATCGCCCGGCGCCCTGTATTACGGCGAGTACCGCGCGCCAATCGTCCGCACCGCGGAAGGCTGGAAGGCCATCGTCGGCATTCCGCTCGCGACTGAGCCCGGCCGACAGACCGTGAAACTCGTGACGCCCAAGGCAGGCGACAAGGATCGCGAGATCGCATTCACCGTCGCGCCCAAGGCCTACGCCACCCAGAACCTGACGGTCGAAGCGCGCAAGGCTGATCCGCTCCCCGAGGACCTCAAGCGCATCGACGCCGAGACCGAGCGCACCGAACGCGCGCTGGCCACCTATTCGGAGAGCCTGTCACCGACGTGGCGTTGGACCGTGCCCGTGCCGGGCGAGCGTTCGGATTCGTATGGCAAGCGTCGCGTCTTCAACGGGCTGCCGCGCAAACCGCACAGCGGCATGGACATCGCCGCGCCGACCGGCACCCCGATCCGCAATCCGGCGGCGGGCCGGGTCGTGGAAACCGGGGATTTCTTCTTCAACGGCAACACCGTGTTCGTCGACCACGGCCAGGGAGTGCTCACGATGTACTGCCACCTCAGCCGCATCGACGTGAAGACGGGTGACGTTGTGAAGGAAGGCGACGTCCTGGGGCTGGTCGGAGCCACCGGTCGAGTGACGGGCCCGCACCTGCACTGGGGCGTGAGCGTGAACCGGGCGATGGTGGATCCAGAGTTGCTGCTTGGGAAGTGACCAGGGGTAGTTGGTTCCGACTAACCCCTAACCCTTAATCCCTATCCCCCCGCCGACTTTCGCGAGAAAGGCGGCGATCACCGGCTCGAATCGAGCGCTGTCCACGAGGAACGCGTCGTGACCCTGCGGTGAAGGGAACGCGTGGAATTCGACGTCGACACCCGCCTTGCGCAAATGCTCGGCGATCAGCGCCTGCTGGTCGATCGTGTAGAGCATGTCCGTCTGCGCGCCGAGCACCAGCGTCCGCTGCACGCCACTGAACTTCGCAAAGGCCGCATCGAGCGAGCCCGCACCGTGTTCGGCGAGGTCGAACTGATCCATGGCGCGGGAGAGATACAGATAGCAGTTGGCGTCGTAGACGTCGGCGAACCGCTGGCCCTGGTGCTCCAGGTACGATTCGACTTCGAATTGCGCGCGGAAATCGCCGGGCTGCCCAGTGGTTTCCGCCACGCGCCGACGGCCGAAGCGCTGGTCCCACTCCTCGTGCGAGCGGTACGTGATGGTGCCGAGCTTGCGCGCCATGCGCATGCCCTGGCGCGGGCCGCGGCCGGGCTCGTAGTTGCCGCCGCGCCAGGCCGGATCGTTGCGCACGATTTCACGCTGCAGCGAACGCAGCGAAATGGCGAACGGGTTGGCAGCAGTCGCGCCGGAAATCGACATGATGTTGCGCGCCACGCCTGGAAACTGGGCAGCGAAGGCGAGGACGGTCATGCCGCCCATCGAGGGACCTGCGACACAGGCTACGGTCTCGATGCCGAGCTGGCGCAGCACCTCGTAGCCGCCACGCGCGACGTCCTCGAGGGAGACTTCCGGGAAGGCGATGCCAAAGGGCCGGCCCGTGCGCGGGTCGATCGAGGTCGGGCTCGACGAGCCGTAAGGACTGCCGATCGAGTTGATGCAGAGGATGTAGAACCGGTTCGTGTCGATCGGCTTGCCTGCGCCGATCATCGATTCCCACCAGCCCGGCTTCGGGTCCGCCGGCGAGGAAGCCGCGTGCGCGGAGGGCGAAAGCCCGGTGAACAGCAGCAGCGTGTTGTCCCGCGCTGCGTTCAGCGTGCCCAAGGCCTCATAGGCAATGATCGGGTGCTCGATTACTCCGCCGCGATAAAAACGCAACGGCTCGTCCAGCAAGGCCAGCCGGCTGGCCGGCAGGTCGTGGGCGGCATTTGGCGATGTTCTGGCGACGGCCATGAGCATGAGTCCAGTCTAGACCGGGCCCGTCGGGCCACTAGCTTGAGAGGATAGCCGGTCAGAACCGGCAGTTATCAGTCCCGGGCGACGCCGGCGGGCCCGTCAGCGCTTACCGACCTTCTTGCCACCCCTGGTGCGCGAAATCAGGCGTTTCTTGCTCCGGACCTGGCGTGGGGTCAACTCGTTGCGACGGCCCTTGAACGGGTTCTCGTCGGTCCGGAACTCGACCCGCATCGGCGTGCCCTTGAGCCGGAACGTCTCCCGGAAATGGTTCTCGAGAAACCGGCGGTAGGTATCGGGCACGTGCTGGGTCTGGTTGCCGTGGATGACCACGACCGGAGGATTGCGACCGCCCTGGTGGGCATAGCGCAGCTTGATGCGCCGGCCGCGCACCAGTGGCGGTTGGTGGATCGTGATCGCCTGCTCGAGGGCCCGCGTCAGGTCCTTGGTGGCTAGCTCCTTCATGGCGGCGCGGTAGGCCTTGAGGACGGACTCCATCATTTCGCCGACGCCGGTGCCATGCCGTGCCGAGATGAAGTGCACGTAGGCAAAGCGCAGGAAGTCGAAGCGCTGGTCGAGGCCGTCGCGGATCGTGTCGCGCTGATCCTGCGGGATACCGTCCCACTTGTTGATCGCGAGGACGAGCGCCCTGCCCTGCTCGGCCACCAGGCCCATCAGGCTCGCGTCCTGTTCGGCTACGGTGTCGTGCGCGTCGAGGACGCCGATCACGACATTCGCGCGGTCGATGGCCTGCAGCGTCTTGACGACGCTGAATTTCTCGACGGTCTCGCTGACCTTCGACTTGCGGCGCACGCCCGCGGTGTCGATCAGCACGTACGGCAGCCCATCGCGCTCGAACGGGACTTCGACCGTGTCACGCGTGGTGCCAGGCTGGTCGAACGCGATCAAGCGATCTTCACCGAGCAACCGGTTGATCAGCGTCGACTTGCCCACGTTCGGGCGGCCGACGACGGCAACGCGGATCGTGCCTGCGGTGTAACCCAGCACGTCAGGCGCATCGAGCGCGCCTTCGAGGCCTTCGAGCGCGCGCTCGATCAGTGCGTCGAGGCCCTGCTTGTGCGCGGAGGAAACGGCGATCGGCTCGCCGAAGCCGAAGCGATGAAACTCGGCCTGCGCCATGTCGTCGTCGAGGCCTTCGGCCTTGTTGGCGACGACCAGGACCGGCTTGCCGCTGCGGCGCAGCAGGTCGGCGACGTGCAGGTCCTGCGGCGTGCAGCCCTGGCGGGAATCGACGACGAAGAGAACGCGGTCGGCTTCCTCGACTGCTTTCAGGGTCTGCTCGGCCATCAGCCGCTCGATGCCGCCGACGATGGACTCGACGAGGCCGCCGGTGTCGATCACGACGCACGAGCGGCCTTCGTGACGGGCATAGCCGTATTTGCGGTCGCGGGTCAGGCCCGGAACGTCGGCGACGAGCGCGTCGCGTGTGCGCGTCAGCGCGTTGAAGAGCGTCGACTTGCCGACGTTTGGACGCCCGACCAGGGCGACGACTGGCAGCACATCAACGACCCGCGGGTGCGCCGCTGCGAAAAGCGACGACGCGGCCGCCGTCGTCGATCACGAAGGCGCGATCGCCGTCCGTAACCGGACGCATGCTGATGCGCTCGCCGCCCGGACGCTCGCGGGCGACGAACTTGCCGGAGTCGCGATCGAGCCAGTGCAGGTAGCCGTCGAAGTCGCCGACGATCACCGCGTTGCCCACGACGGCGGGCGCGCTCAAGCCGCGGCGCTTGAGGCCGTCCTGCTGCCAGACCACCGCGCCGTCACGGCGGCGCAACGCAACGACGCTGCCGTCGGACGTGGCGACGTAGAGT
>JBAVIQ010000252.1:0-9633 GCA_049687035.1 Steroidobacteraceae bacterium | reverse complement strand
GAACTCCCTGGCCGCCGAGACCAGTCCTTACCTGCGCCAGCACGCTTCGAACCCCGTCGACTGGCACCCGTGGGGGCCGGCAGCACTCGAACTCGCGCGCAAGCTGGACAAGCCGATCCTGCTGTCGATCGGCTATTCGGCCTGCCACTGGTGCCACGTGATGGCCCACGAGTCGTTCGAGGACCCCGCCACGGCCGCGCTCATGAACGCGCAGTTCGTGAACATCAAGGTGGACCGCGAGGAACGCCCCGACATCGACCGTATCTACCAGACCGCGCACCAGTTGATGAACCAGGCGGGCGGCGGCTGGCCGCTCACGATGTTCCTGGCCCCCGATTCGCACCGGCCGTTTTTTTCGGGCACGTATTTCCCACCCGAGCAGCGTTACGGCATGCCTGGCTTCCGCGCGGTGCTGGAGAAAGTGGCCGATTTCTACCAGACGCGCCGCGGCGACCTCAAGGAGTACGGCGACAAGCTGGTCGACGTGCTCGGGCAGCTGCAGCCACCCACCGATTCGTCTGGGGACGGGCTGTCGAGCGAACCCCTGCTGACGGCCCGTGCGACGCTGCAGCGCGAGTTCGACGGCAGTTTCGGCGGCTTCGGCGAAGCCCCGAAATTTCCGCACCCGGCCAACCTCGAGTTCCTGCTGCGCACCTGGCGCGCCTCGGCAGCGAGCGAAGAGCCCGACCTGCAGGCGCTCTACATGGCGACGCTCACGCTGACGCGCATGGCCGAAGGCGGACTGTACGACCAGTTGGGCGGCGGCTTCTGCCGCTACTCCGTCGATCCGTACTGGATGATTCCGCACTTCGAGAAGATGCTGTACGACAACGCGCAGCTGCTCGGCGTGTACGCGCAGGCTGCCGTCGCCACCGGCGAACTACTGTTCCGCCGCGTCACCGCAGAAACGGCCGACTGGCTGCTGCGCGACCTGCGCTCGCCCGAGGGCGGTTTCTATTCGACGCTCGATGCGGATTCCGAAGGCCACGAGGGCAAGTTCTACGTCTGGACACCGGATGAAGTGCGAGACGTGCTCGACCTCGAGCAGTACGAGCCTTTCGCCCAGCGCTTCGGCCTCGACCGCGACGCGAATTTCGAAGACCAGTGGCACCTGCACACGTTCAAGTCGATCGCCGACATCGCGACCGAACTGCGGCTCGACGAGGCCACCGTCGAGGCTCGCATCGACGAAGCGCGAGCACGATTGCTCGAGGTGCGCAATGCGCGCGTCTGGCCGGGCCGTGACCAGAAGATCCTCACGTCCTGGAACGGCATGGTGATCGGCGGGCTGGCGCGCGCCAGCCGTGCGCTCGAACGCGACGACCTGGCCGACGCCGCCGTGCAGGCCATGCGCTTCCTGCGCGAGCGCTGCTGGAAAGATGGACGGCTGCTCGCCGTGCACACGGACGGCGAGTCACGCTTTCCGGCCTACCTCGACGATTACGCCATGCTGGCGTGGGGACTGCTCGAACTCGTCGAGGCGCGCTGGGATGCCGACGCCCTCGCCTGGGCCATCGAACTCGTCGAAGTAATGCTCGCGCACTTTACCGATCACGAGGCCGGAGGATTCTTCTTCACGGCCGACGACCACGAGTCGCTGATCCTGCGGCCAAAGACGTTTTCGGACGATGCCACGCCCGCCGGCAATGGCGTAGCAGCCCGCGTCCTGGTTCGGCTCGGTTACCTGCTCGGCGAAACGCGTTACATCGACGCCGCAGAAGCGACGCTGCGTTCGGCGCACGCCGCCATCGAGCGATACCCGCACGGGCACGGTACGCTGTTGATGGCGCTCGAGGAATTCATGTCGCCACCGGTGATGCTCGTGCTGCGCGGCGCGAGCGACGAACTCGACGTATGGCGCAGCGAGGTCGACAAGCTCTACGACCCGCACCGCTGCATCATCGCCGTGCCGTCCGACGCGAAGAACCTGCCGGCTGCACTGGCCAGCAAGAAGTCACTCGGCGGCGCCGTCGCCTACGTCTGCCGCGGCATGACTTGTTCGCCGCCGGTGCCGACACTTGCGCAGCTGGTGCGCGAGTTGCGGGGCCAGTAGGCGTTCAGGCCGGGGGCGTGGGCCGCAACGTCCGTTGGATGGGTTCCGGTCTTCCTCTGCGCTCCGTGTCGAACGCCGCAGCTCGAACGCAGGTGCGAGGCGGCTTCGCCTCTTCCGGCCAGACGCTGGCAGCATCGCCGAGCACCCGTTCGAGCAAGGCTCGCCGTGAATCGTGCGGTTCCTCCGCGCGATTCACGATGCGCGTGAGACCCCGGAGCGCAGAGGAAGACCGGAACCCATCCAACGGACCTTTGAAGCTCCAGCGCTCAGTAGGCTGTCAGCGGCTGCCCGCTCCGCGGCGTCACGCTCGCGCCGCCGAGTCCCGCGAACGTGATCGGGACCGATTCACTGCGCAAGCCGACGTTGTGCAACACCACGAAGTGCAGGTGCGGCCCGCTCGAAAACCCGGTGTTGCCCGAGTTGGCGATGTATTCACCGCGGGCGACACGCTGGCCGGGTTTCACCCGCACGGTGTCGAGCTGCAGGTGTGCATAAATCGCATATGTGCCGTCGTCGTGCATGATCTGCACGAAATTGGCGTCGTCCATGCTCTGCAGGTTGAGACCGGTCCGGAAATGCCGTGCGGCCACGTTGATCACCACCCCTTCGCGGGCCGCGTAAACGGCCGTGCCCACGGGCATCGCGATATCGACGGCATTGCGGCTCGACGGGCCGACGTGAGTGACGGCATCGGGCGGTGCCTGTGTCACCTGGAACCGCTGGGCCAGCGCAAACGGCGCGCGATAAGGTCGTGTCGGCCGGTGCTGTGCGCCGGGTTCTCCGACCACGTAGCCGTATTCGTAGCGAATCTCTGCCGGCCCGTCGGTCGCAGCAACGTCGAGCAGGACCTTCTCCGATCGCGGCGGCACCGTCTCGCGCCCCAGCTTCTGGCCAGCGGGCGTTTGCGCCTTGACTGCGAACTCCACGATGCACTGGCACTCATTGATCGCCACCAGCGCGACACCCGCTTCGGTGGACTGCGGCTCCACGACCATCCTCAACGCCGCCCCGCCGCCACGCCCCAGTGCCACGCTCTGCGAGGCCTGGCCGGGCGGTGGTGGTCGGTCGGTGTAGATCCACTGGCCGCTCGAATCCTTGTAGCGGTAGGCCGCGCCCGAGGACATGCCGCACGCCACCACGACGCCGACGAACACCCAGGCGATCTCAAAGATTGGCCCGAATCTCGCGGGGTGGTGACTGGGACGCATTGCCAAAGAGTAGCCCAACGCGGGCCGGCAGCCAGCGGCACTACTGCGGAAAGGCGGCAGAAATCACGCTATCAAGGCGCGCGCTCGAGCCTCGCACGGATCGCGAGCAGCAGGTCGCCGTCGGCTTCCGGCTCGAAACGCGGCGCGGCGCTCCAGTCGTAGCCCCACGGGTTGGCCTTGATCAGGTTGGCGGGTTCGTCTTCATAGCGTGGAATAACGTGCGCATGCAGCGCCGGCTCGACGTTGCCGAAAATCGCGTAGTTGATGCGTGTAGCGTCCGTGATGTCCTGCACGGCCTGTCCGATCCGTGCCATGTCGGCGAGGAAAGCCTGCTGCAGGGCCGGCTCCAGCGCGTTCAGGTGCGGCACCACGGGGTCGGGCAGGAGCAGGCAATATCCCGGCAGCACCTGTGGATCGCCGAGCACGGCCCAGCCGGAGCGCAAGCGCGCGATCATCGTCGGGTCCTCGCCTGCGCGGCAGGCTTCGACGCGTCGGTGGATGGCGGTGTCGGTCACAGGGACGTTCACTGGGCCTGCCATGGTTACCTCCTGAACATGAAATAGACGGCGCCCGGCGAGCAACAGTTCATGGCGAAACCTCGCTCAGGTGAACGGTTCGGGCAACCTCACGCCAAGGCCCCGCAGTTGCGAGCGCGTGACGGCCGCGTCGGTATGGTGGATCGCATGCCAGCCGCATGCGCGCGCAGCGGTCACGTTGGGCAGCAGGTCGTCCATGAAGACGGTCGCTGCCGGGTCGAGGTCGAACATCAACTCAGCCTTGCGGTAGATGTCCACGTGCGGCTTGATCGCACCCACGCGGAACGACGCGCATGCGCCGTGCACCAGCGTATCCAGTCCGTACAGCGAATCGAGGTGCGCCCAGTGCATGTCGCCGATGTTGGACAGCAGGTACACGCGGTAATCCGCCATCAAGCCCGACGCGAGCGTGAACATTTCGTCCCAGCGCTCGAACATCGAGAGCCAATGGGTGCGCAGTTCGGCCGGATCCATCGGGCGGGCAGCCATCCCGGCAATACGGCCGAGCAGGATTTCGCCGGGGACGTCGCCGCGCTCGTGGCCCTCGAGGTCAATGGACTTGAGCCAGCTCTGCAGGTCCGACATGTCCACGCCAGACTGCATCAGGTAACCGACGAAGGGCTGGTAATGCAGCTGCACCAGCACGTTGCCGACATCGAACACGACGTTGCGAATCATCGTCGGCCTACTCCTGCGGATGCGCCATCACCGCAGGCCCGGTGACGACTCCCTTGTGCGGCGCGTGCGGGTGCCAGCCCATGACCAGCATGACGGCGGCGAAACCCACGACATAGGCCAGCGCAACGTGCCAGCCGCCGCGCAGCCAGGCACCCACCGAGCGCGCGTCGGGAAACAAATTCGTGATGGCAACGCCCGCGGACGAGCCGAACCAGATCATCGAGCCGCCGAAACCCACCGCGTAGGCCAGCACGCCCCAGTCGTAGCCGCCCTGCTCCAGCGCCAGCTTGGTGAGCGGGATGTTGTCGAACACGGCTGAGACGAAACCGAGCCCGAGTGCCGTGGGCCATGAAGCCACGGGCAATCGCTCGACCGGCATCATCGAAGCCGCAAGCACGAGGCTGAGCAGGAAGATCGAGCCCTTGAGCGTGGCCGGCAACACGGACCAGTCAGGCCGGCGCCATGCAGCCGTCGCGAGGATAGCAACCCAGACGGCCGCACCCAGGAACGGGAAGCGGTCCGAGTACTCGGGGTACCGGACATTGGTCAGGACGTTCACGGTGATGGCCGCGAGCAGGATCGTCGCGACGATAGTGACGCGCCCCCAGTCGACGTGCATGCGCTTGCTGCTGTGCTTTACGATCGGCGAGTACGCGTGCTGTTGCAGCGCCGCCGGGATGCCGCAGACGACGAGCGCGACGCCCGCTGCCACGTAGGCATGGAGCACATCGAGCGGGCTGACTCCGTCGATCCACATCATGGTGGTGGTCGTGTCGCCCACCACGCTGCCCGAGCCGCCCGCGTTGGACGCAGCCACGAGCGCGGCGATGTACCCGATGTGCACCTTGTGGCGGAACACGGTCGCCGCGACGGTGCCGCCGATCAGGGCAGCCGCGATGTTGTCGAGAAAGCTCGACAGCACGAACACCATCACCAGCAGCAGGAACGCGCCGCGCCAGTCGTCCGGCAGGTAGTCCGGCAGCCTCGCCGGCACGTGGCTTTCCTCGAAGTGGCGCGACAGCAGCGCGAAGCCCATCAGCAGGCCGAACAGGTTGGCGAGAACTACCCACTCCGCGTCGAGGTGACCGACGAGGCCGGCGAACCCCGTGCCTGCATGGAAGCCGGTGAATGCGACCTTGTACAGCACGATCGCGGCGAGACCGGTGATTGCCACCTGCAGCGTGCGGTGATGAAACAGCGCGACGCCGCTCAGCGTCGCCGCGAACAGGATGAACTCGAACGGGATGCCGAAGGGCTGGAAGCCAGCCGCCGCGGCGAGGGGATCGGTCACGCCGTCGCCCCGGGCACGTCGATGCGCTCGAGTTCGCGGCGGCCGTCCGCGCCTGTGCGTAGGCGCAGCACGAAGTCGAAGCGGTCCACCTCGGTGCAGTAATCGAAGTCGGTGAGCGGCGCCCAGTCGGCTTCCGGGTCGAAGAACTTCACCGCGGCGGGCGCATCACGCAGCCGTTCGCGGACCTCGGCGGTGGTCGGTGCCTTGCCCCCGTTGAACAGCGTGACCAGCGCTTCCGCGCAAAGGTCGTCCTCGGCGCAGCGTTCGCGGGCTTCGTGGCCCATGCGCACGATCGTGACGTTCTGCGGGTTGCGCGACTGCACGTAGCGCGCGAGCGCCGAAACGTTGACGAGGCTTGCGGTCAGCACTTCGTCGGCGCCCGTGGCATTGACGAGTCCCTGGGTGCCGGCATGCGTCGTGTGGACCACTGGACGCCCCGCGACACCCACGGCAAGAATCTCCGTCGGTGAATTACCGGCGTCGAACCCCGGCAGCCGGCGCGCGTGCCGCTCGCCGACGAGCACCGCGTTCGGCATCACGTCGCGTAAGGCAAGAGCGTCTTCTATCGCACCGACGGGCAGCACCCGGCTTGCACCGGCGGCCACCGCATGCGGTGCGACCGTGAAGGCGCGGAACACGTCGATGACGAGCGCGATTCCACGCGCACGCGAGGCGCCCGCCACGTGATCGACCACTTCAATCTGCACGTTGCGACCCCGCCTGCGCGTTGAGCGCGACGATCGTCGCGCGTGGAATGAAGTTGAAGTCCGTGGCCGAGCACGCCGTGTAGGCACCCATCATGCGGCCGACGACCAGGTCGCCGATCTGCAGCTCCGGCAATGGAATGTCCTCCCGCACGACGTCGATGCTGTCGCACGTGGGCCCGGCGAGCACGCTGGGATGGGCCGCCCCCCTGCGTCCTGGCACGTCGATCGGATAGCGGGCGTGGTCGTACAACTGGCCGTTGTATGAGCCGTAGAGTCCGTCGTCGAGGTAATACCACCACCGGCCTTCACGCTGGGCGCGGCCGACGACGGTGGAGACAGAGGTTCCGGACGGCCCCGCGATGAATCGCCCCGGTTCGGCGATCACGCGCACGCCGCGCGGGAGCTGCTTCAGGGCCTGCCGGATCGGCCGGCAGAATTCGCGGATCGGCTGCATCGTGCCGCCGTAGGCGATGGGGAACCCGCCGCCGATGTCGAGCAGGTTCAGGTCTGCGAGACCGGACGCGCTCGCTTGCTCGATCAACTCGGCGCAGACCCCGATGGCCTCGACGTACTTCCTGGGCTCGGCCACCTGCGAACCCACGTGGAACGACAGCCCCCGGACCGTGACGCCGAGGCTCTGCGCGAGTTCGAGCATCGGCACGACAGCCGCGGGCTCGCAGCCGAACTTGCGCGAAAGGTCGACGACCGCCGTCGGATCACGAAACGACAGTCGCAGCAGCACTTGCGCACGGGTGCGGTGCTGGCGGAACTTGCGCAGTTCGTCCGGATTGTCGACCACGAAGGTACGGATGCCAAAGCGCAGCGCTGCGCGGATTTCAGCGTCGGTCTTGATCGGGTGCGTGTGGATGCAGCGTTCGGGCGCAACGCCCGCCGCCTTGACGAGCTTGATCTCGCCGGACGTCGCCACGTCGAAACAGCCGCCTAGATCGCGCAGTTCGGCGACCACCGCTGGATGCGGCAAGGGCTTCAGCGCGTAGAACAGTCCGACGCCGGGCAGCGCGGCTTGCAGGCGCTGGTACTGGCGGCGCACGACTTCGCAGTCCAGCAGGAGCAGCGGCGAACCGTGTTGCGCGACGAGCGCCTTGAAATCGGGCCCCCGGCTCACGTGGGCTCAGTCCTGGCCCAGGTCGGCGCGCAGCGCCGCGATGTCCGGATCACCGGAGACGACGTTCTCGGCCGAGGCGGCACGGTGCAGGCGATCGCGCACGGCATCCCACGCTTCGCCCGCCGGCACTTCCTCGACCAGGATTTCCTTCACACCCGACTTGTCGAGCGTGCGCAGGTTCACGTACAGCTCGCGGCCGTAGACGTCGGCGCGGCGGCCCGCGTTGATCCACGTCATGTACTTGTTGGCCACGCGCGGCGGGCGCATGGCGAGAATCGCGATTTTTTCGCGGTGCTCGGTCAGCTGGCCCACGACTTCCTCGAGCGTGCGGCTCGGGACGATGCTGAGCGACGTGCGGGGGGCGTAATGCTTGGCGTCGCTGCCGGGGACGCGGGGAGCGCCGCTGTCCGGTCCTGCCTGGAGTTCGGGCACCACCGTGCGCAGTTGCGTCAGCGTGAGCGCGCCAGGCCGCAGGATGCGCGGCACGGTGTCGACACAGGAGACGATGGTCGATTCGAGGCCGATCTTGCAGTCGCCGCCGTCGAGCACGATCTGCACGTCGTCGCCGAACTCATCGCGCACGTGCTCGGGGCGCGTGGGACTGATGCGGCCATACCGGTTGGCGGAAGGCGCCGCGATGCCGCTGCCGAAAGCGCGGAGCAGCTGCTGGGCCACCGGGTGACGCGGCACACGAACGGCGACGGTGTCTTGCCCGCCCGTGATGGCGAGATCGACGGCCGGCGCGCGGCGCAGGACCAGCGTCAGCGGGCCCGGCCAGAATTTCTCGGCGAGTGCAGCGGCGGCCGGCGGTACGTTGAGCGCCCAGCGCTCGAGCGCCCGCGGGTGGTCGATGTGGACGATCAGCGGATGGGTTGCCGGACGTCCTTTCAACTCGAAAATCTTCCGGACAGCGTCGGGGTTCGACGCGTCGGCGCCGAGGCCGTACACGGTTTCCGTCGGGAATGCGACGACCTCGCCTGCGCGCAAGGCCTCAACGGCCTGGTCGATCTCGTCCTGGGGGAGTCTCGCGGTCACCATAGGACGCGAATGATAGCGTCAAACCCTGAGCGCCGCGCAGGCGTGGACTCAAGGAATCGCCTTGCGCTCCCATTCGCCGTCCGGGTTGCGACGCAGGTCATACGCCGGCCAGTAATTCTGGTCGAGCTTCAGCGTGGTTACGCCCGTCGAGCCGTTCCAGGTGACAGTTTTGAGACGCACCGATGAACGATCTGCACGGCCGCGCACGGCGGCAATGAACGCATCGAGGTCGGGCGTCGGCCGTCCATCCACCTCGACGATGCGGCGCCCGGCGAACAAACCGTAGCGAGTCGACGGCGAACCGTAGGCGAAGTACGCCACGAAGACGCCCTCGGGTGGAATCGAGCGCTGGATCGTCATCGCGCGATGCGGCGCGTGCAGCACGGCGCCTGCCCAGAGCAGCAGGCGATCGATGTCCTCGCCACGAAGCGCGGCGGTATCGACGTCAACGACGTTCTCCGCCCCGTCGCGCAGCACCGTGACCTGCACCCGGGGCGACTGCGTCGCCTCCTCCACTTCGCGGAACCGGTTGACCGTCACGCCATTCACGGCCAGCAGCAGGTCGCCTTCCTGCAGCACCCTGGCGGCGCCGGAACCCGCGGCGACCCTCGAGACGGCGAGCACCTGGCGGTGCGCCGGGTTGCGCTGCTCCAGTTTTTCGACCCAGCCGGCCGGCAGCCCCAGCTTGCGCGCGGCAGCGATCGGCAGTGCCTCGAACTCGGCTTCGAGCGAATAGAGCGGCTTGTCGTCGCGTGCGGCCGCCACGGCCTCGAGCACGACTGCAGCCGGCATGCCGCGGTTGACCTGCACGGCGTCGCGCGCGCCCTCGGTGGCGAAACTCGACCACAGCGCGCGGACGCGGCCGTCCTTGCCGGTGATCACGCCGTCGAAATCCGAGGGGGAATTCACGAGCGAGACGACTTCGAGGTTGGCGTCGCGGAACTGCAGCGTCCGGGACAGCGGGAAATTCACGTCGTCCATCGTCGCGACGTACGT
>JBAVIQ010000251.1:0-3961 GCA_049687035.1 Steroidobacteraceae bacterium | reverse complement strand
GCGGTCGACCGCTCCACGGTTGGCCGTCACTGCCTCGCGCCCGCGGGCGCCCGCGGCGTGCGCCCGCTGCGGGTCGCCGAACCACTCGAGCAGGCGATAGCCCAGCTCTTCCTGGCTGCGCACGATGCGCAGTGCGCCAGCGTGTTCGAACATGTCGGCGATGTCCTGGGAGTTGTGCGTGTGCGGACCCGAAAGCATCGGCAATCCGAGCACGGCAGGCTCGAGCAGGCTGTGCCCGCCGATGGGAACCAGACTACCCGCAACGAACGCAACGTCCGCGGCGGCATAGAACATCTGCAACTCGCCGAGCGTATCGATCAGGAACACCTGGTCGCCGCGCGCGGGCAGCGCGCCCGAACTGCGCTGCGCATACGGTACCCCGCGCTTGCGCAACAGCGCGCGCACCGAATCGAAGCGCTGCGGGTGTCGCGGCACCAGCAGCAACAACGCGTCTGGATGGCGGGCACGCACGGCTGCGTGCGCAGCCAGCGAGGCTTCTTCTTCACCTTCGTGCGTGCTGCCGGCGATCCACACGGGACGGCCTGCACCCCATTGCTGTCGCAGCGCACTGCCCGCCTCGACCGTTACGGCTGGAATCGCCAGGTCGTACTTGATGTTGCCCGTCACCTGCACGCGGCCCGGCGCGGCACCGATGGCGCGAAATCGCTCGGCGTCGGCCGGCGTCTGCGCACCGATCAGGATGCCGTGCGACAACGTGTCGCGGAACAGCGAGGCCATGCGCCGGTAGCGATCGACGGATCGGGTCGAGACGCGCGCGCTGCCGAGCAGCAGCGGAATCTGCCGCTGGCCGAGTTCGTGGTACAGCGTGGGCCAGATCTCGGTCTCGAGGATGATCACGACCTGCGGCTCGATCCGGTCCAGGAAGCGTCCGACAGATCCCGGCAGGTCGTACGGCAGGTAACTGATCTGCACACCTTCCCTGAACAACGACTTCGCCCGCTGCGCGCCGGTCGGCGTAACCGTGGTGAGCACGATCGACAACGCCGGATGGCGCCGGCGCAACTCGGTGATGAGCCCGGCCGCGGCCTGTACTTCGCCGACCGACACCGCATGAATCCACACGGACCCGGGTCGACCCGGCCGCTGGACGAAGCCGAGTCGTTGCCCCAGACGTCCGCGGTACTCCGGGTTGAACAGTGACTTCCACGCCTCGTGCGCGAGCACGAGGGGCGCGACGAGATAGATCAGCAGGACGTAGAGCAGTCGCATGGCGTGGGTTCAGCCTGTCCCGGCACCGGCCAGCAGCGCTTGCCAGTGCGCCTCGGCAAAGCGGTCGGCCGGCAGGCCGGTGGTCACTTTCTGCAGCGAGCGTCGCAACCGCGCGAGCACCGCTCGTTCCCACGCTCCACGCGCACGGATCCGGCCGCGATCGAAATCGAGCACGTAGATATCGTTGCTCGCGCCAACGAGCAGGTTGTGCGCGTTCAGATCCGCGTGCTGCACGCCGCGCGCATGCAACGAGCCGACGCACTGGCCGATGGCATGCCACGCCGCGATCGGCAGCGGCGCTTGCTGCAGCGCCTGGGTCAGCGTACGGCGCACTGGCAGTTCGGCGGTAAGCAAGTCAGCGCGGTAACAGAGCCCGGCACGCTGGTACCTCGCCGCCACGGGCGTGGGCACCGGCAGTCCCCACGCGCGCAATTGACGCAGCAGGCGCCACTCCCTGAACGAGCGCGTGCGGTCGGCGCCGGTCCACACGTAGCGATCGTCCGTGAGCTGGGCAATGAGTCCGCCACGGCGGTAGTGGCGCAGCACCCAGCGCTGGTCCCGGCTAGCGCGCACGAACGCGACCGTGCCGCGGCCGCCGCGACTCGTCTCGAGCGCTCCCTGCGCCTGCCAGTGCGCCGGATCGAACACCGCAGTGTCCGGATGGTGGAGACAGGAGGCATCGTATAGCATCGCGCCGCCCGCTCCGCGCGCGAGCGCCTCCTCCCCGGCGGCGGCTGCTTCGTCCATCGGTGCGGATTGTTCACGATCCCGACGCCGCTGCCTACCGTTTCGAACCGCAGATGAAGCAGCCCCTCTTCACGTCACCGCCGTCGTCCATCTGCATCCTGCGCCTGTCGGCGCTGGGAGACGTGTGCCACGTGCTGCCGGTCGTCCGCACGCTGCAGGACACCTGGCCGTCGACGCAGATCACGTGGATCCTGGGCAAGCTCGAGCACAAGCTGCTCGGCCACATCCCCGGGATCGAATTCATCGTGTTCGACAAGCATGCCGGCGCCCGCGGATACCGCGACCTGCGCTCGCAGCTGCGCGACCGGCATTTCGATGCATTGCTGCACATGCAGCTCGCCTTGCGCGCGAGCATCGCGTCGACGATGGTGCCGGCCCGGCACCGGCTTGGGTTCGACCGCGCCCGGGCGCGCGAAGGCCAGTGGCTCTTCACCAACGCCAAGATTGCGGCGCGGACGCGTGAGCACGTGCTCGACAGCCTGTTCGGTTTCGCCGAGCGGCTGGGCATCACCACGCGCTCGATGCGCTGGGACATCCCGCTGCCCGATTCCGCGCTGGCCTACGCCATCGACGCGATCCCGGACCCGGCTAGGCCCACGCTCGTGCTCAGCCCCTGCTCGAGCCACGAGTTGCGCAACTGGAGCGCCGCACGTTATGCAGCGCTCGCGGATCACGCGGTGCAGCGTCACGGCATGGAAGTGCTGCTGTGCGGCGGTCGCAGCCCGCTCGAACTCGAATACGGGGCGCGGATCGAGCAGGAAATGCGGCAACCGTGCCGCAACCTGATCGGGCGCGACACCCTGCTCGAATTGCTGGCGACGCTGCAGCGGACGACTGTGCTGGTGTCGCCCGATTCAGGTCCCGCGCACATGGCCACGACGGTCGGCACGCCGGTCATCGGACTGTATGCCGCGACCAATCCGGAGCGCAGCGGCCCGTACTACAGCCGCCGCTGGTGCGTGGATCGCTATGATCGTGCCGCAACCCGCTTCCTCAACCGGTCGGCCAGGAACCTGCCCTGGACCGAGAAGATCGAGATGCCGGGCGTGATGGACCTGATCGAGGTCGACGACGCGATCGAAAAGCTCGACGAACTGATGTTGGCGGGTGCGCCCCGCACGCCTACTGCGTAGCGCGAGCCAGGGTGGCTGCGCGATAATGCGCTCCCGAACGGGGCCAGCCCGTTTCTCACTTCGACGCCAAGGCAGCAACACCGTGACGGCCGTACGCAGCGACAAGCTCATCCAGCCGAATGCCCAGCACCATTACGAGGTGACCGCGGCGGACCTGCCGCTCGCCTGCCCGATGCCGGGCATGCACCTTTGGAACTCGCATCCACGCGTGTTCCTGGCCGTCGAGATGACCGGCTCGGCGAAGTGCCCGTATTGCTCAGCGGAGTTCACGCTGAAGAAGTAGAGAAAGGGGAGGAAGGGCAGGAAGGCCAGGAAGGGGTTGGTCGGAACGTTCTTACCTCTCCCGCTCTCGGCATTACCGAGAGCACCAGACAAGCTCCGCCGCTACCCGACATAACGTGACCCGAGGTCCCGGTCGACCGGCTTGTCCGCGTCGCCGGGAGCTGGCTGGTGCCGTTCCGCCTCCCGATCTGTGACGTGGCACAAGGTTGGGGAATGCGCGTTATTTACACTCCTGTGTGCAATAGCCGTTGCGCCAAGCGCATCGGCTCGGCGTCCTGACAGGAGGGTTCCCTTGACCGCCATACCTGCGCCCGCTCAAGCGCACCCAACCCCCGCACTCGCCGGCGAGCCGAGCAGCGCGCCCCCACCGCGCGTCGAAATCATCGCCCTGACCAATGATGACGCGCTGCTCGAGCAGATCGGCCAGGCTTTGGATGGCGAAGCCGTGTTTCGACACGTTGAGTCGGTCGATGCGGCCCGTGATTTCATCCAGCCATTGCGGCCGTGCCTGCTGTTGCTGGATGCGCGAGGCCAGCAGGACCTGCCAGCGACAGTCGCCAGCATGCAGT
>JBAVIQ010000250.1:0-1998 GCA_049687035.1 Steroidobacteraceae bacterium | reverse complement strand
GATTCTGGTGCGCATAGTGCAGCGCGCCGGCGAGCCGCGCCACGATTTCGATCGCGACTGCCGTCGGCAG
This sequence comes from Steroidobacteraceae bacterium, assembly GCA_049687035.1. Classification (GTDB taxonomy): domain Bacteria; phylum Pseudomonadota; class Gammaproteobacteria; order Steroidobacterales; family Steroidobacteraceae; genus RPQJ01. Next base: position 1,928 of record JBAVIQ010000250.1, on the reverse strand, counting down.
TCGCTGCGCCGGGCTCGTGTAGTCGACGAGGTGCTGGCCGCGCAGCAGTTCCATGGCGATGTACGCGGTGCCACCGTCTTCGCCCGCATCGTAGATCGTCACGATGTGGGGGTGCGACAGGCGGCCGGCCATCTCGGCTTCCCGGAAGAAGCTCGCGCGTACCTGCACGAGGTCTTCCGGGTCGAATTCGTCGGCGAGCGGGATAGCCTTGATCGCCACCTCGCGGTTGATTCGCGGGTCGCGGCCCCGGTAGACGACGCCCATCGCGCCCTTGCCAAGTTCATGGCTCAGCTCGTACCGACCCAGGCGCGCAGGCATGGACGTCCGGCCCGGGGCCTTGCGGCCGCGGCCGCCCGTGGAGTCCAGAATCACCGTGGGTTCGGATTGACTGCGCATGCGTGGGCGGAAGTATAGGGTGCGCCCCGGGGATGGAATTGCCGCCGGCGTCACACTCCGGCAGCGTCGCTGGCCCGTGCTAGCATCCCGGGCCTTCCCCGGCCCCCTTTGCAGCGTCCACGGCAGCCCGCAATGGCACGTCAAAAAACCAGTTATGTCTGCGGCAATTGTGGCGCGCGCACCGCCCAGTGGCAGGGCCAGTGCCCGGCCTGCGAAGCCTGGAACACGCTCGAAATCGCGGTATCCTCGCTTGCGCCTGCGGGCGCGAGCCGCAACGCCCGCACGGTGGCGGCCGGCCCGTCCACCAGCCGCACGGTGACCGACATCGCGCAGGAAAGCGACGTTCGCGCCGTGACCGGCATCGGTGAACTGGACCGAGTCCTGGGGGGCGGTCTCGTGGCCGGCTCCGTGGTGCTGTTGGGGGGTGATCCCGGTATCGGCAAGTCGACGCTGCTGCTGCAGGCGGCGGACGCCCTCAGTCGCGAACGGCCGGTGCTGTACGTGTCGGGCGAGGAATCGGTGCGCCAGGTGGCCTCGCGCGCCCAGCGTCTCGGACTCGATGCGGCCACGCTGCGACTCGCCGCCGAGACTCGCGTCGAAACGATCCTCGAGGAAACGGTGGCGTCGCGGGCGCAGGTGCTCGTGATCGATTCCATCCAGACGATGCAGACCGAACTCAGCGAGTCGTCGGCCGGTTCGGCCGTGCAGGTGCGCGAGTCCGCCGCGCGGCTCGTGCGCTTTGCCAAGGCGACCGGCACGGCGGTGCTGCTGATCGGGCACGTCACCAAGGAGGGCCTGATCGCGGGTCCGCGCATCCTCGAGCACATGGTCGACACCGTGCTGTATTTCGAAAGCGATCCCGCGAGCCGGTTCCGTGTCGTGCGCGCGGTCAAGAATCGTTTCGGCGCCGCGAATGAACTCGGCGTGTTCGCGATGGTGGAGCAGGGGCTGCGCGAAGTGCGCAATCCATCGGCGATCTTCCTGTCGCGCCACCCGCAGCCCGTGTCCGGCAGCGTCGTGACCGTCGTGCGCGAAGGCAGCCGGCCACTGCTCGTCGAAGTGCAGGCGCTGGTGGACGAGGCCCAGGGCATGAATCCACGCCGCGTGGCGGTCGGTTTCGAATCCAGCCGCCTGGCATTGCTGCTCGCAGTGCTGCACCGCCACGGCGGCGTGTTGACCGCAGGGCGCGACGTGTTCATCAACGTGGTCGGTGGCGTGCGCATCGGCGAGACGTCCGCCGACTTCCCGGCCGTGCTTGCCGTGCTCTCGAGCCTGCGCGATCGTCCCGTGGTGACCGACACGGTGTGCTTCGGCGAACTGGGTCTCACCGGCGAGATTCGTCCGGTGCCGTTCGGCGAGGAGCGCTTGCGCGAGGCGCAGAAGCAGGGCTTCAAGCGCGCGCTGGTGCCGTCGGCGAACGTGCCGCGCAAGGGCGTGATCGACGGCATGGAAATCGCAGGCGTCAGCCGGCTGTCGGAGGCGCTCGACAAGGCTTTCTGATGCCTCTCCCGTCGCGCGGGACAGGTCGAGCC
>JBAVIQ010000249.1:0-2646 GCA_049687035.1 Steroidobacteraceae bacterium | reverse complement strand
GTGGCGCACCGCGCACTCGGCGCGTTGCTCGCGTCGGCCATCGCGCTCGCGGCTGCGACGCAGGCTGGCGCAGCGGCCGAGACCCAAGACAAGGCACAGCTGCAGCAGCAGCTCGACGCTGCGCGCGGCCGGCTCGACGATGCGGCGCGCGACGTCGCCGACCTCTCGCGCAAGCTCTACGGCGACGACTTCGAAGGCATGCCGATGCCGTCAGCCGGTGGACCGCCCCGCGGCGCCATGCTCGGCATCAACATCGGCGGCGGTCCCGACCTTGCTGAAGGCGTTGAAGTGATGGGCGTGAGTCCGTCCGGTCCGGCCGCGGCGGCCGGGCTGAAGACGGGCGACGTGATCGTGGCGATCGATGGCAAGCCCCTCAGGAAGACCGGCGACCGCGCCGCGGGCCGCCAGTTGGTCGAGCAGATGCGCGGGACGCAGCCAGGCCAGAAGGTCAAGGTCGACTACCGGCGCGATGGCAAGAAGCTGTCGACGACCGTGACGACCGTGGCCGCCGAGCCGCCGATGGTCCGCATGCTGCGTGAGCACATGCCCATGCTCGAGGGCATGCCGATCCCGCCGGACTGGGAAGAGATGATCAACCCGCGCGGCCGCGGCTTCCGCGCACTCGAACTGGTGACGATCACGCCCAAGCTTGGCCAGTATTTCGGCACAGACAATGGCCTGCTCGTGGTCAAGGCGCCGCCCGTGCAGGGCCCGGGCCTGGAGGAGGGCGACGTGATTCTCTCGATCGGCGGACGCGCGCCGGAGAGTCCGCGGCATGCCTTCCGCATCCTCGGGTCGTACCAGCCCAAGGAGAAGGTCAAGGTCGAAGTGCTGCGCCAGCGCAAGCGCCTGACACTCGACGTCCAGATTCCGGACGTCGACCCCATGAACCCGGGCTTCCGGCCTGGTCCGTCCCCGCATGCACCCGCCCCACCGGCGCCTCCCGCACCGCCGGCCGACGTGAAAGGCGGCGGCATCTCGTCCTGAGACTCCAGGGATGAGCGGCCGCAGAGGGGCCCGTGCCAACGGGTCCCTCTGCTAGCATGCGCGCCCCTATGCGGCGCACCGACTTTCATTTCGACCTGCCCGATGCGCTGATCGCCCGCCACCCCGCGCCACAGCGCAGCGGCAGCCGTCTGCTCCACCTCGAAGGCGCGACGGGTGCGCTGACGGATCGGCAGTTTCGCGAGCTGCCGAGCCTGCTGCGACAGGGCGACCTGCTGGTCTTCAACGACACACGCGTGATCCCCGCGCGTCTGCACGGCCACAAGCTCGAAAGCGGCGGCAAGGTAGAGGTCATGCTCGAGCGCCTGACGGGCTTGCGCACAGCCATCGTGCAGCTGCGGGCGAGCAAGCCGTCACGACCCGGCACGGTGATCGACCTCGGCGGTGGCGAAACGCTCACCGTCGTCGATCGTGACGAAGACTTCTGGCGCGTCGAATTCAGCAGCGACGCGCACGGCATCTTCGATGCCCGGGGCGAGATGCCGCTACCGCCCTACGTGGCCCGCGCAGCCGAACTCGAGGATCGCGAGCGTTACCAGACTGTGTATGCGCGTGAGCCCGGCGCGGTTGCCGCGCCGACCGCGGGCCTGCATTTCGATGATGAGGTCCTGCAAGCCTGTCGCGAGGCGGGCGCCGAGTTCGCTTACGTCACGCTGCACGTGGGCGCGGGCACGTTTCAGCCCGTGCGTGTCGACAACATCGAAGAACACCGCATGCATTCCGAGTGGTGCGTCGTGCCCGATGTGACCTGCAGAGCGGTCGCTGCGGCGCGCGCACGCGGCGGTCGTGTCATCGCGGTGGGTACGACAGCGGTGCGGTCGCTCGAGAGCGCGGCGGCCTCTGGCCAGATCGAGCCTTACGCCGGCGAGACTCGACTCTTCATCACGCCGGGCAAGCGCTTGCGCGTGATCGACGCGATGGTGACCAACTTTCATCTGCCCGAATCCACGCTGCTGATGCTCGTCAGCGCTTTCGCCGGGCGCGAGCACGTGCTCGAGGCGTACCGTCACGCCGTGGCGCACCAGTACCGCTTTTTCAGTTACGGCGATGCGATGTTCGTCGAGCCGGCGCCTGCCGCGCTCGATCGGGGGAGCGCAGCATGAAGTTCGAGCTGCTGGGAACGACCGGCGCGGCGCGGCGTGGTCGCCTGCACCTGAATCACGGGACCGTCGAAACGCCCGTGTTCATGCCAGTCGGCACGTACGGCACGGTCAAGGCGATGACGCCCGAGGAACTCACCGGACTCGGCGCACAGATCGTCCTCGGCAACACCTTTCACCTGATGCTGCGTCCGGGCGTCGACGTCATCCGTGCGCACGGCGGATTGCACGGATTCATGCACTGGTCGGGGCCGATCCTCACCGACTCGGGCGGCTTCCAGGTCTTCAGCCTCGCGGAACTGCGCAAGCTCACGGAGGCGGGCGTGAATTTCCGCTCGCCCGTAAACGGCGACGCGGTATTCCTGAGCCCCGAAATCTCGATGCAGGTGCAGGCCGCGCTCAACTCCGACATCGTCATGGCGTTCGACGAGTGTCCGCCGTATCCGGCGACCGAGCAGCAGGCACGGACGTCGATGGAACTGTCGATGCGCTGGGCGCGCCGCAGCCGCGACGAGTTCACGCGCCTGGCCAACCCCAACGC
>JBAVIQ010000248.1:0-3693 GCA_049687035.1 Steroidobacteraceae bacterium | reverse complement strand
CGGCGCCGACCTGGGAGAAGCCGGCGTTGTTCACCAGGAGATCCAGGTGTCCGGCTTCCCGCGTCACCGTGTCGAAGGCGGCGGCGATGGATGAATCGTCGTTGACGTCCAGCGCCAGGCCGCGGATGCCTTCGGCTTCAAGCGCAGCCAATGCCTCGGTGCGCCGGGCAGTGGCATAGACCCGATGACCCCGTTTCCCGAGTTCGCGCGCGAGCGCGGCGCCAATGCCGCTGGAGCAGCCGGTGATTAGAACGGTCTTCTGCATTTGCACTCCCCCGGTGAGCGTGTAGCACGCGGCAACCGTGACACGCGCCCGTGGGAATCGTACACGTTCGAGAGCCCGACCTGGATCGCCACAAGGAATCCCGGCAATGGGGCAGGCGCCACGTCTTCCGACGGACCCTATCGCCCGGCCGGCCACAACTCAGACGTGCGGCACCGCCATCGTCGACGTAGCGTCCAGCGACGGCCGGTTCCAACCCCGCCGCGGATTGTTCGCAATCCACCACCGGGCATCGGCGACGGTCGCAAAGTCTGCGGTGCAGTACGGTGAAACCCCGAGCGACTCGTAGTACCTGGCGTATTGCACGTTCTTCAGGTCGGTGGCGACAATCGCCTGCACGATATCCGGGCTGTCGTAGAAGTGCAGCCTTTCGTGCCGCGCATATGTCCTCAGGTCCTGTTCGGTAATCTCCGGGGCCGGCTGAGCTTCCAGGTAATCGGAAATGATGTAGCGGATGCCCTCGTAACGCACGTCGCTGCGCATTTCCTTGTTGGCTTCACGGAACTCCGCAAGGGTAATGACGCCGAAGAAGCGTCGGTAGACCCCGTGACCTTCCCACCTGATTCGATACGGCATGGCGGTTCTCCCCCGCAATCAGACCGGTTCCAAGTAATGCAAGGTTGGCGCGACTGGCAGCGGAGTCAATCAGTAATTCATGAAGGCGGCGGTCGACTCCGTCTCCCTCTTGTCTCCCCCGCAGACCACGGCAAACGCAGGCGAACCCAGACGACCGCAAGCGAATCTACGCCTTGATATCCTGCATCCGCAAACGCGGCAGCCGCGTGCTCGTTGTGACGTCTTCATCCCAGCTGATGGCACGATTGCGCCCCGCCGTCTTCGCCAGCAGCAAGGCCTGGTCGGCGCGTTCGATGGAGTCCTCTACGCTGACTTGCGGATCCAGCAATGCCAGCCCGAACGAAGCCGTCACCCGCAGTGCGGCGCCGTCATGACTGCGGGCCAACGCCCGGCCGTCGAGTCCATCGCGGATGCGCCTGATCACCGTCTGGCCAAGCGCGAGATCCGTCCCGGGCAACCCGATCAGGAACTCATCGCCGCCGTAGCGAAATACCTTGTCGTAGGGCCGCAGGTGCTGGACGAGGAATCGCACTGCGCCGGTCAGGATCTCGTCGCCGACGTGATGCCCATACCGGTCGTTCATGTCCTTGAAGTGATCGAGGTCCATGAAGACGAGGCAGCATGCCTGGACGTGCCGTTTCGCCAGCTCGTGCCATTCACGCAGCTCCCGCAGCATCTCGGCGCGGGTGTATGCGCCGGTCAGCGCATCGCGGTTCTGCAGCGTGCACTCGATCTCGTGCCGCAGCGAATCAAGCTCGAGGCGCAACTGCATGGATCGCGCCAGCAGTTCCTCGAAATCCGCACGCACGATAGGCTCATCCGCCGCCACTTCGCGCAGCACCCGTGCGGCGATTCGATGCAGGCGCTCATGCTCCGATCCGACCGCGGCGAAGGCCGGTATTCCTCGCAGCTCGGCGGGCGCCTGTTCGTAATACCATCGGCCAAACAGGCACTTGAAGTGCGCGTCGTCCGCCAGGTCGTTCAAGTCAAGCGGCAGTCCGCAGACGATCTCGCGCAGCAGATTGGCGTGCCACTCGGCATAGTCCTGCGTCGCGTGGTCCAAACGGGCCAGTGTCGTGCGCAGCGTGATCGGTTCCATGTTGAGCATCGGTGTTCACCCCGTACTCCCTACGTCGGCCTCGCGCTCGCGGCGTCCGATGCGTCCACAACGTCCATTGCAGTCCGTCATCGGTCGGCGCCTTGCTCGCCGGGCCACAGCCACAGCTTCACCCTTGACCGCCCTCGGTACAAGAGTGGGCTCGACAGATCAACTGCAAATTTCGTGTAACACGTCACAAATCCAGCACGACCCGAACCAACGCCCCGGCTGGCTCACCCGATGGGCCCGGTGCTCTAACGTTGCATGCCCCGCCCCTCACCCTCTCCTGCGACACCGCGAGCAACGTCTACGCTACCTGCCCGCCGCTGCGAAAATCAGCGACTCGTTCCCGCCCGCATCGAGCAGCGTCAACCGGCCCGCGTCCACTCGATACGCCCGCGCCTGCCCCAGCAGCATGAAGTACGCGCCCTCGGCGCGCATTGCCGGCTCCGGACCCGCCATCTGCGTGCTCGCGAGTTGCCCGACCGAGAAAGCCTGGCGCGAACCCACGGTGTACGGCCCGCCATAGCTGTTCACACCGCCGTGGCCGCCGATTTTCCCGGCGGCAAACTGCGCAGTGATGTCGAAATCGCGCGGGTTGAGCGAGCTCAGCGTCCACTCCGTGAGCCGCCATTGCGTTCCATCCAGCTCGCTGTGTCCGCGCGCACACCCCACCAGCGCAACGCTCGACCAGCCGACGAGCAGCATCGCTGCGCGCGCATCGGACCAACGCATCGGGCTCACTCCTGTGGCTTCTTCGGCCGCTCCATCTCCTGCAGGCGGACCATGGCCGCCTTGAACATCCCGGTCGCCTCGGTACTCGAGAGGCCGCGGGCCGCCGCTTCGCGCACAGCCTTGAGCAATGCCGCCTCGAAACGGATCTGTGTCGCGTCCCCGACGTTCGTCTCACGCCCCTGGCTCGCAATGCACAGGTTGCCGTCCACGCGTTCCTCGAGAAACCCGGCGCCCAGCAGGCGCTCATACGCCGCCTGCACGTCAGCCGGTGCAATGGTCAGTTCGGCCGCCACGCGTTCGCTCGTCGGCAACAACGCCCCAGCCGGCAACTGCCCCGCGTCCACGTCATTGCGGATCACCTGATACAGCCGCTCCGCCAGCGACGGACCCTGCTGATTATGCATCGCCCGTCGCCACCGTCCCGTCCGCGTAGCCCAGTATTCCTCCATTCGCCGTTACCTCAAATTGCTTCTCGATACATTGGCAGCCCAAGGCCGAGCACACAACCCCGCCCCTTAGTCTCCCCCAACCCACCACAAATTCAACGACGGCCCAACCGGCGGGCTTGCCAGCCGTCGAGGACGGCTCCCGTGCGGTATAAGTACCTGCAGGGTGTCCAGGCGCTGACACGGAGCCATTCGTCCAACTACTTCCTGGAGTTCAGCAGATGAAATTCACATGCGCACGCAGTCTCTGTTTCGCTGCCGCCTGGCTGCCGTTGCTCGCCACGGCTCAAACCGTTCCACTGCAACCGGGAGAGTACGAAGTTACCGCGTGGATGACATTCAGTAACGTGCAGGAAAAGGCCGAGCCCGACACGAACACCCGATGCATCAAAGCAGAGGACCTGGCCAACGTCGAAGCAGTCTTCAACAACCGCTTCATGGCGGGGTTCAAGGCGGACGCCTCCTGCAAGGTGAGCGGCCTGGCGATCGGTGGTGGAAAGGTCAGTTACTCCTCAGATTGCCAGTACTCCTCAGTCCGCGTCGATGGGACACTG
>JBAVIQ010000247.1:0-1524 GCA_049687035.1 Steroidobacteraceae bacterium | reverse complement strand
GCGGCTGATCATGATCGACCCGAAGATGCTCGAACTCTCGGTGTACGAGGGCATCCCGCACCTGCTGGCGCCGGTCGTCACCGACATGAAGCAGGCGGCCAACGCACTGCGCTGGTGCGTTGCGGAGATGGAGCGGCGTTACCAGTTGATGGCAGCTGCGGGCGTGCGCAACCTCGCGGGCTACAACCGCAAGGTCAAGGAAGCGGCCGATGCGGGCACGCCGATCAAGGACCCGATCGAAATGAAGCGGCTGCCACCGGGTGGAGATCCGGCGACGGTGCCGTTCTGCGAGCCGCTGCCGTTCATCGTCGTCATCGTCGACGAACTCGCCGACATGATGATGATCGTCGGCAAGAAGGTCGAAGAGCTGATCGCGCGTCTCGCGCAGAAGGCGCGCGCTTCGGGTATCCACCTGATCCTTGCGACGCAGCGCCCGTCGGTCGACGTCATCACCGGCCTGATCAAGGCCAACATTCCGACCCGCATCGCGTTCCAGGTGTCGGCCAAGGTCGACTCGCGCACGATCCTCGACCAGAGCGGCGCCGAGAGCCTGCTCGGTCACGGCGACATGCTGTACATGCAGCCTGGCACCTCGCACCCGGTGCGCGTGCACGGTGCGTTCGTGTCCGACCAGGAAGTCCACAGGGTCGCGTCGTCACTGCGCACGCATTCGGCGCCGATCTACATCGACGAGATCCTCGACGGTCCATCGCTGCCGATCCCCGGCCTGCCGGGCGAGGAAGGCGAGGGCGGTGAAGACGCCGACGCCGAGCAGGACCTGCTGTACGACGAGGCGGTAAGGATCGTCACCGAGAGCCGCAAGGCGTCGATCTCGGGCGTCCAGCGCCGTCTCAAGATCGGCTACAACCGCGCTGCCCGCATGATCGAGGCGATGGAAGCCGCGGGCCTCGTCGGACCATTGAATACCAACGGTTCACGCGAAGTCCTGGCGCCGCCGCCGCCCGAGGTCGATTGAATATGACCATGGCGCGGGCGAGGGTTCCGGTCCTGTTTTCTCTGCTCCTGGTCCCATGCGCCTCTTTCGCCGCGGATTCGATTGCGCGCGTCGATGCTTACCTCGCCTCGCTGCAGACGCTGACGGCAGCGTTCGTGCAGGTCGTGCAGGACAAGCAGGGCCAGGTCACCGAGCGCGCCACGGTCACGCTGTCGATCTCCCGCCCAGACCGCTTCCGCTGGGATTACCGCGAGCCGTACGCACAGACGATAGTCGCCGACGGCAAGAAGCTCTGGCTGTACGATCCCGATCTCGAGCAGGTCACCGTGCGTTCGCTCGAGCAGGGGCTCGGTGCCACGCCCGCGATGTTGCTGTCGGGCTCCGGCAAGGTCGGTGACGCATTCTCGGCCGGGCCCATCGAACGGCAGAAAAGCTGGACCTGGTGCCGGTTGACGCCGAAGCAGAAGGGCTCCGATTTCGAGCGCGTGAGCTTAGGCTTCGACGGCCGCAATGAACTCGCTGCGATGGAGCTGGTCGACAAGCTTGGGCAGACCACAACCATCGAGTTC
>JBAVIQ010000246.1:0-5385 GCA_049687035.1 Steroidobacteraceae bacterium | reverse complement strand
CACCAAGGTCGTGTTCAAGCGGCAGTCGTCGCTGAAACTCGCCGGCATGGTCGACAGCGTCGACACGGTGGCCGGCACGTTCCGCGCGTTGGGCGTCACCATCATGGTTTCCAACATGACGTTCAAGGAAGACCACCAGGGCGACGATCACTTCTTCAACCTCGGCAATCTGCGCGTCGGCGACTGGGTGAAAGTCGGTGGCTATGCCGACCCGGCGGGCACCGGCAAGCTGATCGCTACACGGCTCGAGCGTGACGACCCGCAGAACGAAGTCGAACTGCGCGGTCCGGCGAGCGACATCGCGACGACCAGCCTCAAGGTGTTTGGCGTCAGCGTCGATCTCCTGCCGGGCACGAGGTACGAGGACGGCGAAGCCTCCATCAGCGCCAGCGAGTTCCTCGCGCGCGCCGGCGGCCAGGTCGTCGACGTCGAGGGCAACTGGAATGGCACTTCGCTGCTCGCCGACAAGGCGCAGATCAAGCGTGAAGGCGGCAGCGTCGTCACGCCTCCGGTCACGCCTCCGGTAACGCCCCCAGTAACGCCTCCGGTAACGCCCCCAGTAACGCCCCCGGTGACGCCGCCGGTCGTTGGCAACCAGCCGCCGGTCGCCAATGCCGGCACGCCGCGTAGCGTAACGACGGGTACTACGGTGGCGCTCAACGGCACCGGCAGCACCGATCCGGAAGGCGCGGCACTCTCGTATGCGTGGGTGCTGCAGGTTCCGGGTGGCAGCAGCGCGAGCTTGTCGAGCGCGACCAGCAGCCAGCCGAGCTTCGTGGCCGACGTCGCCGGGTCCTACACAGCGACGTTGACGGTGAGCGACGGTGCGCTTACGTCGTCGGCCAGCGTGGTGATCACGGCCCAGGCGCCTCCGCCTCCGCCGCCCCCGTCCATCGACGGCGCGGCGCTCTACACGGCGAAGTGCCAGGTCTGTCACGGTGCGATCAAGCCGATCTTCAGCCGCAACGCGCGCGATGCAACGAGGATCCAGACCGCGATCAACAACAACCGCGGTGGCATGGGATCGCTTTCGTCACTGACGACGGCAGAAGTGCAGGCGATTGCAGCAGCCATCACGGCCGCGAATCCGTGAGCACAGGCACTCAATCTATCCGAATGAACTGATTCGAACCCCGGACCTCTCGGTCCACCCCTTGGGCGGGACGGCGCAAGCCTCCCGCCCTATTTTTTTGTCTCGCGCAGCCGCAGGTAACGGGAGGGCAGGTGACCCAGCGGATTTGCGGCGATGCCTTCGATGCCGGGTTTCACCAGTCGTTTCGAGACGCGATGAAAGATCGGAATGACGACCGCGTCCTGCAGCAGGATCCGCTCCGCGCTGGCGAGAGTCGCCGCACGTTGGTCCGCGTCGGCGGCAACGCCCGACTTCGACATCAGTGCGTCGTAGGCCGGATTCGAATAACCCGCAACGTTCTGCGCATGGCCCGACGTGAAGAGTGCGAGGAATGCCTCCGGGTCAACGAAGTCGGCCGACCAGCCGTAGCGCAGCAGGTCGCATTCGCCCGGCTGCTCCCGCGTGACGAGGTAAGCCTTCCATTCCATTTCGACGATGGCGACCTCGACGCCGAGCGCCTGGCGCCACTGATCGGCGAGCGCGATCGCCGTGCGGCGATGGTTGGCGCTGGCGTCGGTGCAGAGGGTCAGCTGCGCTGGAGCTGCGCCCCGCTTGCGGGCTGCACTCCAGTGTTCTTGCGCCTGCCTCGCGCGTGCGCTTGTATCCAGCCCAACCCAGGCTGCACGCGCGGGCGTATACCCGGGGATTCCTGGTGGCACCCAGCTCTGGGCGGGCAGTTCCCCCGCTCCCGTCACCCTGTCGGTGATCTGCGTGCGATCGATGGCCAGTGACAACGCGGCGCGAACATCGCGGTCCTGCACGCGGCGCAGGTTGAGTGCGTACGCGTAGGTGCTGAGGTACGGCGCCACGTGCAGCTCGCCGGGCAAGTTCCGCTCGAGCCAGTCGATCTGCGAGTTCGGGACCTCGCTGGTGATGTCGAGTTCGCCGGTGCGATAGAGGTTCAGTTCGGTGTTGAGGTCGTCAAGCGTCAGGTAGGTCACGCGTCCGATCGCAACCGAGCCTGCGGAGTGATAGTGAGGGTTGCGCTCGAGTTCGATCTTCTCGCCAGGACGACGCACGAGCAGCCGGTAAGGGCCGTTACTGATGACCGATGTGTCCGCGCTGGCCGCGAGGCGCTGCGGCGCGGCGACGGGTAGCGCCAGGACGGCAGGAAGGTAGGGCACAGCGCGGGCCACCTCGAGCACTACGATCTGCGAATCTGGTGCGCGGGCGGTCGTGACGTCGTGCAGCAACGCGGAATAGGGCGCCTTTGAATCCTTGGCCCTCGCCGCATCGAGGCCGGCGACGAACTGCGCGGCGGTCAGCGGCGTGCCGTCGGACCAGCGCAGGTTTGGTCGCAGGCGAAAGGTCCAGGTCTGGCCGTCCCTCGAGACTGTCCAGGTTTCCGCTGCACCTGGCACGATGCTGCCGTCGTCGGCTTCCGTCGTCAGGCCTTCGAAAAGCTCCTGTGACAGCGCGAGCGCCGGGTTGTCCTCGGCGAGGCGTGGGTCCAATGTTGCCGGTTCCCCGCCCAACGCGCGGGTGAGGGTCTTGGCGTGGTCGGAGGTTTCTGTGGCCGGCCCAGGTGCCGGCTTGGAGCCGCAGGCGGCGACCACCAGCGATGCCAGTGCTACGACGCAGCGCAAGGCGGCTGTCAACGTTCTTCTCGTCTGCATGGATGCGAAGCCACAGGCATATGGTCGCCGCAAACGAGGCGCATGACAAAAAGGGTTTCCGGTAAGGTCTGCACTGCCCTTTTTGACAGGACCCGGCAGGCCGGGCGACCATCCCGGCCGCTGTGTGTCTGGAGCGCGACGAATGGATTCCGAGTTCAAGTACCGCGCTTTTATCAGTTACAGCCATAGCGACGAGCGCTGGGCCAAGTGGCTGCACAAGTCGCTCGAAACTTACTCCGTGCCGAAGCGTCTTGTCGGCACCGCGACCGCGTATGGTCCCGTGCCTGAGCGATTCGCGCCGGTGTTCCGCGACCGCGACGAGCTCGCGACGGCGACGAATCTCGGTGAGACCCTGACTCGAGCGCTGGAGCAGTCCGCGTTCCAGGTAGTCATCTGTTCGCCGGCCGCCGCGAAGTCGCGCTGGGTGAACGAGGAAATCCTCGCATTCAAGCGCCTGGGCCGCGAGCACCGGATCTTCTGCCTGATCGTGGCCGGCGAGCCGGGCGCTTCCGCAGCGGCGGCCACCGCCGACCAGGAATGCTTTCCTAACGCGCTGATCTACAAGATGGGAGAGGACGGGCAACTCACCGACACACGCGGTGAGCCGATCGCCGCCGACGCCCGGCCAGCCAAGGACAGCAAGCAGGATGTCCGGCTGAAGCTCGTCGCCGGGATGCTCGGCGTCGGCCTAGACCAGTTGAAGCAGCGCGAGGCGCACCGACGCCATCGACGCATGGTGATGCTGGTCACGGCGTCCATCGTCGGCATGACGATCACCTCCGGGCTGGCTGCGGCTGCATGGCTCGCCCGCAATCAGGCGGAACGCGAGCGTGTCCGCGCTGAGGCCGAGGCGGAAACCGCCCGGCAAACCACGAACTTTCTCGTCGGCCTGTTCGCCGTCTCCGACCCGAACGAGGCCCGCGGCAACTCCATCACTGCGCGCGAGATCCTCGACAAGGGCTCGCAGCGCATCAAGTCGGAACTGGTCACGCAGCCGGCGATCCAGGCCACGCTGATGGAGACCATGGGGACGGTGTACACGAGCCTGGCGCTTTACCCGCCGGCCGCGTCGCTGCTCGACAGCGCACTGGAGAAGCGCCTCGAACTGTACGGCGCGGACAGCCTCGAGGTGGCGCAGTCGGCAGAAAAGCTTGGCGGCGTGCTTACGCTGACGGCGGAGTACGACAAAGCGGAGTTGATGTACCGCAAGGCGCTGGACCTGCGACAGAAACTGCTCGGACCCGAGCACGTCGACATCGCACGCAGCCAGTACCAGCTGGCCGACCTCCTGTTTCGAAAGGGCGAGTACGACGCCGCCGAGCCGTTGTTTCGAGAGGCGCTGTCGATGCGGCGCAAGCTGCTCGGCGGCAACACGCTCGAGGTGGCCAAGAGCCTGGAAGGCCTGGCGATGAACCTCTACAACCAGGGCAAATACGACGAAGCCCTGCCCGCGATGCGCCTTGCCGTTGCGCTGCAACGACAGCTGCACAAGGAGCCGCACACGGACCTGGCCGAGGCACTGGGCAATCTTGGCGTGGTGCTGAGCGACATGGGCGAATACAGCGAGTCCGAAAAGCTGTACCGGGAAGCGTTGCAGATGAAACGTGTCCTGCTCGGCGACACGCACCCGGAAATCGCGCTGACCCTCAACAACATCGCCTATGCCCTGGCCGACCAGAAGAAGTACGACGAAGCGGCGGCGATGTTCCGCGAAGCCATTGCCATGCAGCACAAGCTGCTCGGCGACGATCACCCGGACATTGCAGCGGCGTTGAACAACCTGGCCTTCGTGCTGCACGACAAGGGCGATGCCGACGGTGCCCGCAGGATGATGCAGGACTCGCTCGACATGTATCGGCGCACGGTCGGACCCGAGCACCCGTCGATTGCCCGCGGCATGGGTAACCAGGCGATGTGGCAGATGGAGGCGGGCGACTACGCGTCGGCCGAGCCACTGCTGCGCGAGGCGCTGCAGATGCGCAGAAAACTGCTGGGCAACGAGCACACGGACGTGGCCGGCACGCTGACGCTGCTGGCGAGCCTGCTGGTCGAGACCGGGCGCTTCGAGGAGGCGCGGGCCGCCGCCGCGGAAGCCCGGGCGATTTGCCTGCCGGCACTCGGGCCTTCGCATTGGCGCACGGCAGCCGCCACCAGCACCGAAGGCGCAGCGCTGGCGGGTCTGGGACAGACCGCGCAGGGCGCCAAGCTGCTGCTAGAAGGACTGGCCGCGCTGCGTGCGGACGCTGGGGCCTTGCCGTTCTTCGTGGACAACGCGACCCGCTGGGCAGCGGCGTACGAGCGCAGGCGGACTGGTGAGCAAGATGCGCCGAAGCAGACTGCCATGTTGCAGGGCAATAAGGGCCGTTGAGAAAGCGGCGCCGGGCCCGAGCGTGTGTCGCCAGGTGAGGCGGCGCTCGATCGTGTCGATTGACATAATCTGCTGGTCGGCATAGAGGCAGTAGACGCTACTGATTCGTGATACGTTTCACACATTAGAGACGCTTGCTTCCGGTCCGGCTTTATGGCGTGACCTGCAGGTTGAGCCGATCGGTCGTCTTGCGAGTCGCCGAAATAGAAGAATTACCGCAACGGTCGCTGGCCTTGCGCGCACGTAGGAGAGAACAAAGTGGACAAGGG
>JBAVIQ010000245.1:0-8925 GCA_049687035.1 Steroidobacteraceae bacterium | reverse complement strand
AGTACCAGAAATTCATGTTCTTCGGCGCGTAGTACTCGGACACCTGCGATTTCCACAGGGCCGTCAGCGGGAAGCGGTCATCGATCCACGCGGTCAGCGACGCGAGGCGCCCGCTGCCCGACTTGGCTGCAACCTTGTCGGCGGCTGTGCTCATCACACGTTCCCCTTCTCGGCGCCGATCAGGATGCGGGTGTCGGTCACGAACTGATAGGGTGGCACGGGCAGGTTCAGCGGCGCCGGCACGTCCTTGAAGACGCGGCCGGAGATGTCGAACTTGGAGCCGTGGCACGGGCAGAAGAAGCCGCCCGGCCAGTCCGCGGCAACGGTCACGTCACCGGGCGAGAACTTGTCGAGCGGCGCACAGCCGAGGTGCGTACACACGCCGACCAGCACCAGGTATTCGGGCTTGATGGCGCGTGCCGCATTCTTCGCAAACGCCGGCTGATCCGACTCGGCCGACTCGGGATCGCGCAATTTCGCGGCGACGCCGTCGAGCTGTGCCAGCATCTGCGGCGTGCGGTGCACGACGTAGACAGCCTTGCCCCGCCATTCGATCTTGAGCATTGCGCCCGGCTCGAGCTTGCTGATGTCCACTTCCACCGGTGCGCCCATGGCCTTTGCGCGGGCACTGGGTTTCCAGGAGGCCAGGAACGGTACGGCGACGAACGCAGCGCCCACGGCGCCGGTCGCGACGGTGGCGACGGTCAGGAAATGGCGCCTGCCCGCATCGACTTCTTCGGTCATCCAGCTCTCTCCTCACGATCCCCGGGGGGCAGCAGCGCATTATAGCCAAAAGGGGATAGGGGTTAGGGGTTAGGGGTTAGTCGGAAGGGAAACAAGAGCGCCGCGCAGCGGCATCCGACTAACTCCTAACCCCTATCCCCTATCCCTGTCATTCATGCGCCGAATCTGTGCGCCCAGACCCGCCAGCTTTTCCTCGATGCATTCGTACCCACGGTCGATATGGTAGATGCGCTCGACGTCCGTGGTGCCCTCGGCCACCAGCCCCGCGATGACGAGACTGGCCGAGGCACGCAGGTCGGTGGCCATGACCGGCGCGGCGGTCAGCTTCGGCACGCCCTTGATGATCGCCGTGTTGCCTTCGAGCCGGATTTCAGCGCCCATGCGCCGCATTTCCAGCAGGTGCATGAACCGGTTCTCGAAAATCGTCTCCACGATCGTGCCGACCCCGTCCGCGACGGTGTTCAGGGCCGCGAACTGGGCCTGCATGTCGGTCGGAAACCCCGGGTGCGGTGCGGTCCGGATATCGACTGCCCTGGGCCGGCGGTCATGCATGTTCACCTCGACGAAACCCTCGCCACGGATCACTTCCGCGCCGGCTTCGATCAGCTTGCCCAGCACCGCGTCCAGGTGCTCGGCCCGGGCATTGCGCGCACGGACCCTGCCGCCAGTGATCGCGCCGGCGACCAGGTACGTGCCGGCCTCAATACGGTCCGGCAGCACCTCATAGTGCGTGCCGTGCATGCGCTCGACGCCCTCGACCAGGATGGTGTCGGTGCCGTGCCCGGTGATTTTCGCGCCCATTGCAATCAGGAATTGGGCCAGGTCCACGATTTCCGGTTCGCGCGCCGCGTTCTCGAGGATCGTCTGCCCGTCGGCCAGGCATGCGGCCATCATCAGGTTCTCGGTGCCGGTGACGGTAACCGTGTCCATGACGATCCGCGCGCCCTGCAGGCGCCCGGCGCGGGCCCGGATGTAGCCGTTCTCGATGTGAACTTCTGCGCCCATGGCCTGCAGGCCGGCCACGTGAAGGTTGACCGGACGCGCGCCGATGGCGCAGCCGCCGGGCAGCGAGACGTCGGCGCGGCCGTACTTCGCGACCAACGGACCGAGCACCAGGATCGCCGCGCGCATGGTCTTGACGAGTTCGTAAGGGGCGGAGGTCTCGTTCGTCGTGGTGGGGTCGACCTCGACGCGCATCCGCTCGTCGACGGTCACGCTCGCGCCCATGCGTCCGAGCAGCTCGATCATGGTGGTGACGTCTTTGAGATGCGGTACGTTGCCGATGGTGACCGGCGAGTCCGCGAGCAGCGCCCCCGCCAGGATCGGCAGGGCGGCGTTCTTGGCGCCGGAGATGCGAACTTCGCCGTCGAGCGGCACGCCGCCCCGAATCTGCAGTTTGTCCACGGATCGGCTCCTGGTCAGCGCGGCTCGGCGCCGCCCCGCTCGGCCTGCCACTCGGCAGGGGTGTAGGCCTGGATCGACAGGGCGTGGACTTCGCGTCCCATCCTGGCGCCCAGCCCCGCGTACACCAGCTGGTGGCGCTGGATGGAGCGTTTGCCCTCGAACTGGGTTGCGATGACCACGGCCTCGAAATGAGTATCGTCGTCGGTCAGCACGCGCACCTGGGCACCGGGCAGGCCGGCGAGGATCAGTTGGGTGACTTCGTCGGCCGTCATGGTGGGTTCGCCGGGTCGGATACAGCCGTCAAGTCTAAAGGAGAAGGCGTGCCGGCTGTAGGCTGTAGACTGTAGGCCTCCCTGGATCGCTCCGCCCGTGCCATGACCGACCCGAGCCTGATGATCGCCCGCGGCCGCCGTGTCCTCGCCACCGAGGCCGATGCCGTCGCTGCCCTCGAGCACCGTCTCGACGATTCGTTCGCCCGCGCCTGTGCCGTGGTCATGGCCTGCACGGGCAAGGTCGTCGTGACCGGCATGGGCAAGTCCGGCCACATCGGCAGCAAGATCGCCTCGACGCTGGCCAGCACCGGCACCCCGTCATTCTTCCTGCATCCCGGCGAAGCGATCCACGGCGACATCGGCATGATCACGGCGGCCGACGTCGTGCTCGCGCTCTCGAACTCCGGCGAGACGGACGAACTGCTGACCATTCTGCCGGTCATCAAGCGGCTCGACGTGCCGCTGATCGCGTTGACGGGCAATGGCAGTTCCACCTTGGCCCGCTACGCAACCGTCACGCTCGACGTGAGCGTGCCCGCCGAAGCCTGCCCGCTCAACCTCGCGCCGACGGCGAGCACAACGGCAACCCTCGCCATGGGTGATGCGCTCGCGATCGCGGTGCTCGAGGCCCGCGGCTTCACCGAAGAAGACTTCGCGCGCTCGCACCCGGGCGGCAGCCTCGGCCGGCGACTGCTGCTGCACGTCGAAGACGTCATGCGCAAAGGCGACGAGCTGCCGCGGGTCGGCCCGGATACGCCGCTCAGCGCCGGCCTGCTCGAGATGAGCCGCAAGGGCCTCGGCATGACCACCGTGGTGGACGCCGACGGCCGCGTGCTCGGAATCTTCACGGACGGCGACCTGCGCCGCACGCTCGACAAGCAGCTCGACATCCACGTTACGCGCATGGCAGACGTCATGACGGCGAAGTGCAAGGTCGCCGAGCCGCGCATGCTCGCGGCCGAGGCCGTGCACTTGATGGAAACGCATCGCATCACGTCCTTGCCGGTGGTGCAGTCGAACGACGATCGGCTGCTGGTCGGCGCCCTTAACGTCCACGACCTGCTGCGCGCGGGTGTCATGTGACGCAGCACGATCCGGCCCTGCTCGAGCGTGCCCGCCGGGTCCGGCTGCTCGTGCTCGATGTCGACGGCGTGCTGACCGACGGCCGCCTGCACCTCACAGCCCATGGCGAAGAGACGAAGGTCTTCCACGTGCGCGATGGCTCCGGCATCGTCGCCGTGCAGCGCGCGGGTATCGCCGTGGCCATCATTTCCGGCCGTGATTCGCCGGCTGTCACGCGCCGCGCGGCTGAACTCGGCATTCGCCACGTGCGCCAGGGCATTGCCGACAAGCGCGCTGCCCTCGACGAACTCCTGCGCGAACTGCAGGTTGCTGCCGATGCGCTTGCCTGCGTGGGCGACGACACTCCCGACGTGCCGATGCTCGAGCGCGCAACCCTGGCGGTCGCCGTCGCGGATGCCCATCCGACGGCGCGCGCCGCAGCCCACTGGACCACGCCTTCGGCCGGCGGCCACGGCGCCGTGAGGGAAGTATGCGATCTGCTGCTGACCGCACACGGCACCTGATCCAGCGCATCGTGACGATGGTGGCGGTGGTGGCCGGAAGCGCCCTGCTGCTCAAAATGCTGGCGGGCAGCCCGGACGATGCGATGGAGTCCGCAGCTGCTGCGGACGAACGCGGCTATTACCTGAATGATGCCAAGCTCACCGAGCTCGGCGCGGATGGCCGGCCGCGGGTCGTCGTGCGTGCCAAGTCGATCGAGCAGCAGCTCGCCGACCAGAGCGTGCACCTCACGCAGCTCGAACTCGACTACACCACGCAAAAGCAGGGCGAATGGCACGTGACTGCGGATCGCGGCCGGATGCCGAGCGACCACGGATCGCTGCAGCTGGAGGGCAATGTGCTCGTAGTCGGCGAGGCGGAGCGCAGCGAGGGCAAGGCGGTCATTCGCACGGACGAGCTGGCTTACGACACGCGCACGAACGTGGTGCAGACCGCGGCGGCCGTGACCGTGGATTTCGGGCCCCACCAATTGCGCGGACGCGGCATGCGCGTCGGTTTGAACCAGGGAACGCTGCGGCTAGAATCAAACGTCAATGGCCAGTTCAAACCTTAAACGGCGCCAGGCGCGCAGCTTGCTCCTGGCCGCCGTGATGCTGCTGGGCGCTGTTCCGTTCGCTCACGCGCAGACCGGACTGCCAGCGGGCAACTCGGAGCTCCCGATCAACCTCGAAGCCGCGTCGTCGGATTTCGACTACAAGAACAACACGCTGCTGTTCAAGCGCGTGAAGATCACACAGGGCGGGCTCGAAGTCACCGCGCAGCAGGCGAGCGCGACCGGGCTCGAGTTCAACAACTCCGAATGGCGGCTGCAGGGCGACGTGAAGATCACGGTGCCCGGTGGCAAGCTGCAGTCGAGCGAGGCGCGCGTGATGTTCAGGAACAACGCGATCGCCAGCGCGTCGATCAAGGGAACGCCGGCGCAGTTCGAGCAGCAGCTCAAGGAAAGGAACCAGGTGGCGCGGGGACGCGCAGCCGCGATCAATTACGACGTCAAGGCCGCCACCGTGCGCCTGACGGGAGATGCCTGGCTCACCGACGGCAACAACGAGATTCGCGGCAACACGCTGGTCTACGACATCGGCCGCGAGCGCGTGCAGGCCAACCCGAGCGAGAAGGATCCGGGCGGCGTGCAGATCACGATCAATCCCCCGAAAAAGACTCCCGCGGCGCCGCCCGATAGTGGCAGTGGCCCATGACGACGAGCCGGTTGCGCGCCGAGGCGCTGGGAAAGAGCTATCGCTCGCGGCAGGTGGTGAAAGACCTGTCGCTCGAGGTCTCCTCCGGCGAGGTCGTCGGACTGCTCGGCCCGAACGGTGCGGGCAAGACCACCGCCTTCTACATGATCGTGGGCCTGGTGCCGTGCGATGAAGGCCGCATCCACCTCGACGACGAGGAACTGACGCGCCTGCCGATGTACCGTCGCGCCCAGTTGGGCGTGGGCTACCTGCCGCAGGAGGCGTCGGTGTTCCGCAAACTTTCCGTCGCGGACAACATCCTGGCGATCCTCGAGACGCGGGCCGACCTCGACGACGACGACGCGCGTCTTGCCGCGCTGGATTCGCTGCTCGAGGAGTTGCACATCGGCCACATCCGGTCGAGCAGCGGCATGAGCCTGTCGGGCGGCGAGCGCCGGCGCGTCGAGATTGCGCGCGCGCTGGCCGCGGAGCCCCGCTTCATCCTGCTCGACGAGCCGTTTGCGGGCGTGGATCCGATTTCGGTCATCGACATCCAGCGCATCATCCGCCACCTCAGTGCGCGCAACATCGGCGTACTGATCACCGACCACAACGTGCGTGAAACGCTTGGCATTTGCAGCCGCGCCTACATCGTCAGCGCCGGAAGTGTGATCGCGTCCGGTTCGGCGGAAGAGATTCTTGCCAATCCTCAGGTGCGTGAGGTCTACTTGGGGCAGGATTTCCGTCTCTGACACGGCTGGCGCGAGTCCAGCCCCGTTTTCGCTTCGAACGCCGATTCGTCAATGTTCAAGCCGGCCCTGCAACTCAAGCTCGGTCAGCAGCTTACGATGACCCCGCAGCTGCAGCAGGCCATCAAGCTGCTGCAGCTGCCCCTGCTCGAGCTGCAGGCACAGGTGATGGAGGCGCTCGAGACCAATGTAATGCTCGAGCAGGAAGAGGACGACGCGATCGACCTCACCTCGCTCGACCAGGTCACGCCCACGGGCGAGGTCGAAACCGGGTCCGCGGAAGGAGGCGAAGCCTCCGAATCCGACGAACCGACGTCCGACGACGTCATCGTCGAGATGGAAGACCCTTGGGCCGAGTCCTCGACGCCGTCCGGCGACGGGTCCCGCGCCGACGACGACGACCGACCACTGGAATTCACCGACGAACGCGGCCGTGACCTGCACCAGCACCTGGTCTGGCAGCTCGAAATCAGCCCGCTCGATCCGCGCCAGGTGTGGATCGGCGAGGCGATCATCGACGCGTTGAACGACGACGGCTACCTCACCCAGACGACCGCCGAGATCGCCCGGGACCTGAGCGCCGACCTGCCCGTCACCGAGGCGGACGTCGAACAGGTGCTGACGCTCGTGCAGACGCTCGATCCGGCCGGCGTCGGCGCCCGGACACTGAGCGAATGCCTGATCCTCCAGCTCGCGCAGCTGGACGAAGACACGCCGGGACGCGATCTCGCGATCGTCATCGCACGCGACCACCTCCAGGCCGTTGCGGACAAGGATCTCCCCGCGCTGCGCCGCGCGCTCGGCGCCGAAGAAGATGCCCTGCAGGTCGCGCTTTCGCTGGTGCGCGGCTGCCATCCGCGGCCGGGCTCGGCCTTCGAAGGCGCGCAACCCGAGTACGTCGTTCCAGACGTGTTCGTGCGCCGCACCGAGCAGGGCTGGGCTGTCGAACTCAATGCCGGCTCGGTGCCGCGCCTGCGGGTGAACCAGGGGTACGCGGGCCTCGTCTCGCGCGCTCCCGATTACGCGTCGCTGCGCGCGCAGCTGCAGGAGGCCCGCTGGCTGATCCGCAGCCTGGAAATCCGCAACGAGACGCTGCTCAAGGTCGCTCGGTCGATCGTCCAGCGACAGGCGGCGTTCCTCGAGCGCGGCGACGAAGCAATGCAACCCATGATCCTGCGCGACGTGGCCGATGCCGTGTCGATGCACGAGTCGACGATCTCGCGCGTGACGACGGGCAAGTACATGCACACGCCGCGTGGCATCTTCGAGTTCCGGTATTTCTTCTCCAGCCACGTCTCCGGCGCCGACGGCGAGGACGTTTCGTCGGTCGCCATCCGTGCCCGCATCCGCAAGCTGATCGCGGACGAAAGCCCCAGCAAGCCGCTGAGCGACGCCCAGCTGGCGACGATGCTCGCGGACGAAGGCGTGAAGGTGGCGAGGCGGACGGTCGCCAAGTACCGCGAGGCTCTCGGTCTCGCTGCGTCGAGCGAGCGCAGACAGACGGCCGCCCGCGCCCATGCATGAATACGGGGCCGGCGGGAACCGAATTCCGCGGGCGGGATCGAATTGACGAGAGGCAGCACGTAAATCAACAGGAGGTCGGGACGATGCAAGTCAACCTGAGCGGACACCACGTCGAGATCACGCCGCCGCTGCGGAGTTATGTCGAGAAGAAGATTGCGCGCATCCTGCGGCACTGCGACCGCGTCATCGACGTGCATTGCACGCTTACGGTCGAGAAGCTGCGGCACGCAGCCGAATCCACGATCCGCCTGTCCAGCGGCAAGGTGCATGCCGCCGCCGTCCACGACGACATGTATGCCGCCATCGACCTGCTGGCGGACAAGCTCGACGAGCAGGTGCGCCGCCACAAGGAAAAGCATCGCGATCCGCAGGCGGCGCGACACCGTCACGGAACTGAAATTTCGCCCTGACTTCGGACCCTGATTCCGGCGACAATCCGGGTTGGTGGGCGTTCTGCGCAGGGGTGGTAGCGTCAGATGCGATTGATCGTGGTCAGCGGCCTGTCCGGCTCCGGCAAGAGCGTCGCGCTCGACATGCTGGAGGACCTCGACTTTTATTGCGTCGACAACATCCCGGCAGGCCTCCTGCCCGGCTTCATCGCCTATACCGTCCGCACCAGCGAATCCACGTACCGCCAGACGGCCGTCGGCGTCGATGCGCGCAATCGCCCTGAAGACCTCGCGGAGGTACCGCGGCTGGTCGAGACGCTGCGCAAGAGCGGCATCGCCTGCGAGATGTTGTTCCTGCGCGCCGACAGCGAGACGCTGCTCAAGCGGTTCAGCGAAACGCGGCGCCGGCATCCACTCACCCGCCACGGCGTGGGGCTCACGGAAGCGCTGGAGCAGGAAGAGCGGCTGCTGGCACCGCTCGCCAATGCGGCCGACCTGACGATTGACACCTCGCGACTGTCGGTGCACGAACTGCGCGAACTGATCCGGGGACGCGTAGTCGAACGCGCGAAGTCCGGGCCGTCACTCCTGTTCCAGTCGTTCGCTTATCGGCACGGTGTGCCAGACGACGCAGACTTCGTATTCGACGCTCGCGCGCTGCCGAACCCCTACTGGGACCCGGCCCTGCGGGAGCTGACAGGACGTGATGAGCTGGTCACGCGGTTCCTCGACAAGGAGGCCGAAGTGAACCAGTTCTTCGAGGACGTGCGTGATTTCATCGCACGTTGGCTGCCCTCGCTGGTGCGGTCCAATCGCAGCTATCTCACCGTCGCCGTCGGTTGCACTGGCGGCCAGCACCGTTCCGTGTACCTGGCCGAGCGCCTGGCTGCGCATTTCCGCGGCAGCGAAGGCGTCGCGCTCGTGCGCCATCGCGACCTCACGAGCCGCCGGCACGAGTGAGGAGGTAGAGGAAGGACAGGAAGGTTAGGAAGGTTAGGAAGGCAGACAGAAATTAGTCAGTCGGAGCTGCGGTTGAACTGCAGGCCGCAGCAGCTTCTCCGTCTTACTTCCTGTCCTTCCTGTC
>JBAVIQ010000244.1:0-10047 GCA_049687035.1 Steroidobacteraceae bacterium | reverse complement strand
GTTCGGTCAGGCACTGAACCACGACAGGCCCCTTATGGCCGGCGCGACTTCATGGTAACTAGGCGCATGAAGAAAATTCTCGCGTTGGTCGTCGCCCTCGTTGGAATTCCCGCCGCCGTTTTCGCCGACGCGGTCGACGATTTCGTGCAGGGCCAGATGCAGCGGCACCAGGTCCCCGGGGTTTCGCTGGCCATCTGTCGCGATGGCCAGCTCGTGCGCGCGACAGGCTACGGCCTCGCCAACGTGGAACTCGACGTGCCCGTGAAACCCGAGACCGTCTTCCAGACGGGATCGGTCGGGAAGCAGTTCACCGCGATGGCGGTGATGATGCTCGTGGAGGAAGGCAAGCTCGGGCTCGACGATCCGATCGTGAAGTACTTTCCCGGCGCCCCGGCGACGTGGCAGGGCATCACCGTGCGGCACCTGCTGACTCACACGTCCGGCATCAAGGACTGGGAAGGCAAGACCGACCTCGACTACCGCAAGGACTACACGGAGGACGAACTCGTCCAGGTGGCGATGAAACTGCCGCCTGATTTCGCACCGGGGACGCAGTGGAGCTATAGCAACACCGGCTACGTGCTGCTGGGCATCCTCGTGCACAAGGTCAGCGGCAAGTTCTATGGGGACTTGCTGGCGGAGCGCGTGTTCGCTCCGCTGGGCATGGCGTCGACACGCATCATCAGCGAGTCTGACATCGTGAAGAACCGTGCGGCCGGGTACACGCTTGCAACGGGCAAGCTGCAGAACCAGGAGTGGGTTTCGCCCTCGCTCAACACCACCGCCGACGGCTCGCTCTACACCACGACGCTCGACCTGGCGAAGTGGGACGCCGCGCTCGGGGCGCGACGATTCCTCAAGCCCGAGAGTTACCAGGCGATGTGGTCGCCGGTGCAGCTGCGTAACGGCACCACCTATCCCTATGGGTTCGCCTGGGGCTTCGACGTGCAGCGGCGCGAGCCGGCGATCCAGCACACCGGCTCGTGGCAAGGTTTCAAGACCGCGATCGTTCGCTACCCTGGACCGAAGCTAACGGTGATCGTGCTGGCCAACCTCGACCAGGCCGATCCGCACTTCCTGGCCACCACGGTGGCGGGCCTCGTCGAGCCTGCGCTGGCCTGGCCCGACGTGCATGCCGCCGTCGCCGATCCCAATCCGGCGCGTACGGCACAACTGCGCGAAGTGCTGCAGGCGTGGGCAAAGGGAGAGACTTCGGCCCGCATGGCGAAGGGACTGCGGACCACGAACACGGGCAGCGCCCGCGAGAAGGCGGGCCGCGAGGACTTGCAGAAGCAGCTCGCGGCGGCGACGGGCTTCAGGTTCCTGGCCGCAGACGACGTCAAGGGTCGGGGCATCGAGCTGCGCGGCGAGACGATCAGCACCGTCGTCTTCTGTTTCATGCCTGGCGAGCGCGACCGCCGCTATCGCTTCTTCCTGAACGACCGGGGCGAAGTCGCCGACTTTGCGGCCGATTCCGTCGACTAGGAACAAGCTGAGAATCATCCGATCACTTCGGCGCCGGTGACATAGACCGCATGCACGCAAAGAGGAACCCCGCCGAAGCGGGGCTTCTGAGCGCGAACCACTCCGCATCAGCCGACAACTGCCTTGGTCTCGTATGTGCCGGTTGCGAAATCCACCCTGACCTCGGCGGCGATGGGTTCCGGCCGCACGTCTCGTCCATCTCGGACCAGGCGAACCAGGCCATGCCGCGCGAGCAGCTGCAGGGAGCGCGAGATATTGGGCTGGACCCGTCCGGTCAGCGCGGCAAGTTCGCGCACATTTCTCGGGTGTTCCCGCAACAATGCACCCATCAGTTCGATCGCCTCCGGGGTGAGCGAAGCCAATAGTGGCGCTGCCGGCAGCGGCGCAGGGGTCCGTTCACCCCGGGCCACACCGCGCATCTCTGCGCGCAACTCAGCGAGCGACTTGCGAGTCATCGTCTGGATCCTCCGCATCGAACTCTTCGATATCAACGTCTTCCAAGTCGAACTCGAACGGCACGCCCGCCTCGTTGCATGCCTGCTCTACAGCCGCGAAGAAATCGCAAAGCAACTGGTCCGTACCGCGAAAATCGTAGCGCAACAGATCGCTGGTCGCTTCGAAGCGATGACGATGATCGTATGACAACGCGCGACTGACTCCGTGTGCATTGTCGAAACCCAATAGCCGCGTACCGTCCGCATCGTGAAGCGTAAAGGAGTATTTGATACCGTGCGGTCGATGAACTGTCTGCACGACCTGACCTATCCGGAACCGAATGCTCCACCCGTTGACCAGCCAATAGCGACGGCGATCGTAGGCGAGCAGACGCTGCATCGCCTCATCGATCATGGTGAAGTATATCTTTTACAGATATATGTTGCAATTGACCCCTCATGGCTGGCAAAGGAATCGACCCACGCTGAGTTTCCAGGCCCACCAAATTATTGCCTTGACCAAGCCGAGGTCAGGCGCGGAATAACGCCCCACTGAATGAAGAAACCCCGCCGAAGCGGGGTTACTGGGTGTGTCGAGGTTAGGCCGCGCCTTGCCGACCGCTGCCAACAGGTCGATCTGCCTTATCCGACCGATTGGTTCTCGGTGCCGCCACGCATTACCCACGGGCTGACAGCGAGCGTCAGCAGCAACCCCACCAGGACGCCCGCCACGGCCATGGCCATGTCCTTCTGGGCGTCCCACTCATCTCCCTGCGTGCCGAGGTAGGCCACGCCGAGGTCGCCGCCGAATATCTCCGCCGCGCCCCATTCGATCAGCTCGTAGATGACCGAATGCGCCATGAGAAACATCACGGGCATGAGGTAACGCCAGAGGCGCCGTGCATTGGCGCGAGCCGCGAACAGTTCCCACACCGCCGGGAACATCAGCATTCCGTAACAGAAGTGCACGAAGCGATCGTAGTGGTTGCGGCCTGCAGAGTCTGGCCCGGTCCCTGCGCCCTGCAGGTGCAGCCACTCGCGCCAGGGAACCTCGCTGTATGTGTAGTGCGCACCGATTTCATGCAGCACGAAAAACACGAACAGGCAGGTGTAGGCAAAGTTGGAGAAACGCAGGGAGCGCGACGTCGCTGCCAACAGGGGCACGGCGACGAATACCAACACGTTTTCGAGCAGCCAGTCCTGCCGGTAGGACGGCGCAATGGCCAGCGCGATCCAGAATGCGCCGAACGCAAACAGCAACCCCGCGGGGTAACGCTCTGCAGGTTTCATCCAGGACCGCCTTTTGACCGGGCAGGCTCATTATGCCGGCAAAAAGAAACCCCGGCGGGGCCGGGGTTGCTGGGTTTGGTGGCACCACTCGTCGCGCAGCGGTGAAACGAGATGGCAGACTTGCTGTCAGCGCAGCGTCCCGCGTGGTGCCGATTCGATCCTGTAAGTCCTTAAACCACACCGTGACACGCGTCACAATGTTTTGCAGACATAACGCGAGACATTTTTTCTCGATGCCGGATGCGTTATGTCACATGGCATTCGCATCGCCCGATGAGCGAACGCAAGAATCATTGGTCGTGTGTGCCAGGAGTTGAACGCACGTCACAGAAATGCGAACACGGCCACAATGTGACGCAGTTCTCGGTAAGCTAGCTGCATGGGAAACCAGGGAAAAGTTCAGCGCGTCATCCGGGAGCTTGTGGCTACGCTGGTGGAGGAACTTGGCCCCGACGAAGCCGCCAAGGTGCTTGAGACCGCGGCGGCTCGATTGCGCGGCGCGGGCCGCAGCCAGAACCAGGCGACGGCACATGCAGACAGGACGGCTATGGCCCAGCCGAGAATTGTCGCAAGCCGTTGACCACAAGGTCCTGAGAACAAGACCTTCCGATCCTACTCGACGTTCTTACCGGGAATCGCTGGTCAATCCAGCACGTAGACGTCGTAGCTTTCATCGTTGCAGCAGACCGGATCGAATCGCGCGATGCGGCGCGTGGACGACATGAAAGCGCGCACTTGCTCCGGGCTGGTCCAGAGCTGCCAGTTGAAGCCTTCGTGGATCGCGCGCACAGGCCCCGACGGATCGAGCCGCTCATGCAGGAGGATCACCACCGGCTGCTGGGTCATGCTGCGCACGCGCCGTGCGTCGTCGAGGATGTCCTGCAGGAAGAGCGTAAGCCGCGCATTGCGTGTGAAGCGGACGACGTTGCCGAACCGCTGCTCGCGCGGCAGGTAGGTGCGATTGGGCAGGTAGTAGGCCAGTGGTTCGACGAGGTAATCGGGGTCGCCCATGATCGTCGCGTGCCGCAGCTCCGGCATCCGCTCGATGAGTCGGCCGAGTTCGCGGCTGCGGCTTTCGGGTGCCGAACCGGAGGCAATTGGCAGCGCTGTTTGCACGCCAACCGCGATCTGCAGCAGCAGCAGCGCCACGAAGAGCGCCATCCCGACACCACGGAGTTTCTGGATTGCGGGCACCGCGCCGGCGGGTTCCTCACGCCCGACGATCCAGTACATGCTGACGAGGAAGACGAGCCAAAGTCCTTGATGCCGGTAGAAGCCGGGGTAGACGACTGCAAAGAAGATGGAAAGGCTGAAGAGTGCGACCCAGGCAGCCAGCATTGCGGCCGGCCTGCGCGACAAGCCGAAGGCGCTGCCGACGAGCACGACCGACATCAGCACCTGGGAAACGAGGAGGTAGTGCGACGGCCAGCGCGACATCAGGCGCGCAGCCAGCGGCAGGCCGTTGCCGGCCAGCTCCCAGAACGACGATGCTGGCAGGAACAAGGCTGTCGCGAGCCGGCGAACTGAATCACCGGCGGGAATAAAGCTCTGTGCCGCGTCGTTGAACGGCGGATAGATCGTGATGGCGCACAGCAGCACGCCGACCATTGCGATGCACGCGTTGATGGCGAAATTGCGCAGCGCCTGGGAGCGATTCGCGGACTTGTCGAGCAGGATGTCCAGCAACCAGAAGAGCGCGAAAGCGCCGGCCAGGATCGCCGAATGCACGTTGCAGTTGGCCAGCACCAGCAGCACCAGTCCCAGGGCGACGCCGCGGTCGCGATGCTGCTGGTACAACGCCGCAAACATGAACATCAGCAGCATGCTGATGCCGTAGTTGCGTGCCATCACCGAGTATTCGTAGAGGCCGATGCGCCCGAGGAGCAGCGCCGCGACCACGAACCAGCCGAACGGCGAGCGCCAGGCCAGCAACAGGGCGGCGGCCAGCGCCACCGCGACCGAGACAAGCGGCAGCACGGCGGGGGTCGGCAGCAGCGTGTGGACGCCCCTGAGCAGCAGGTACCAGACCGCAGGATGTCCTTCGCCGTGGACTGCGCGCAGCATGTCGACGACGGTGTCGCCTTGCAGGGCCAGCGAGAGCGCGCGCACTTCATCGCGCCAGAACGCGTGACGCAGCAGCAGCAGGCCGACCAGCAGCGCCCAGCCGAGAACGATCCAGAGTGCTGTCCTGCGGCGGCCTTCCGGGCGCTCCGATCCGTAGATCAGACTGACAATCCGCATGGTCTGGCCGCCGTGTGCACGGACATGGTCCATTTGCACTATTGAATCACTCGATGTTCTGCACCTGCTCGCGCATCTGCTCGATCAGGACTTTCATGTCCACGGCGGCGCGAGTCGTGTCGGCATCCTGCGATTTCGATGAGAGCGTGTTGGCCTCGCGGTTGAATTCCTGCATCAGGAAATCCAGCCGACGGCCGGCGGGCTCCCTGGCATCGAGAATCTGCAGTGTTTCCGTGACGTGGCTGCCCAGGCGGTCGAGCTCTTCGGCGAAATCCATCTTGTAGGCCAGCAGCACGAGTTCCTGCTCGAGGCGCGCTGGATCGACGGACCCGCCCAGCTGCGCGACACGCTCGCCGACGCGTTCGCGGATGCGGGCCGCGATCTCCGGCAGCCGCTCGCGCAATTGTGCAACCGTCTGCGCGAGCGACTGGCAGCGCCCGAGCAGCATCTCGCGCAGCCTGCCGCCTTCGCGCGCACGCGATTCGTTCAATTCGCGAACAGTCTCTTGCAGCAATTCGAGCGCGACCGCCTGCACGGGTTGCAGGTCTTTTTCGGGCTCCCGGATCACGCCGGGCCAGCGCAGCAAATCGAGCGGACTCACCGCCGCCAGCGAGGAGTCGGTCATGCCTGCCACGTCGCGCGCGGTGCGCGCCAGCTGGTCGAGGAGTGCGCGGTTGATCTCGAGCGTGCCCGTCTGTGCCGGCTGCCCACGCAGGTACAAGCCGACGTCGACCTTGCCCCGGCGCAGTGCAGTGGACACAGTCTGCCGGGCATCGCCTTCGAGGCCGCGCAGGTCTTCGGGCAAACGCAGGGAAAGCTCGAGATAACGGTGATTGACCGAGCGGATTTCGCACGCGAGGGTGCCCCAGGGGCCCTGGCGTTCGCGCCGCGCGAAGCCGGTCATGCTGCGGATCATCGGGCCTCGAGGGTGGGTGCAAACCAAACCGGCACGCGGTAGCGCTGTATGTGCGCGACGCTAAGTGCTATAAATCACTGGCAATTCTACATGACAACGGGCGTGCCGGAGCGACCCTTGCAGATCGAGCACGCAGACCTGAGCCTGATCGGGCACCGCGAAGAAAACCAGGATCGAGTCGCCATTGCGGACGCTGACGGCACCGTGATGCTCGCGGTCGTGGACGGCATGGGCGGACACGCCGATGGCGCGCGCGCAGCCGAAGTGGCCATGCGCGCGATGCTCAACGAGTTCTGGGAGATGAGCCGGCCGCTGTTCGATCCGGAGGGCTTCCTGCATCTCACGGTGGGCCGCGCACACGAAGCCGTCGTCGCCCTCGGTCAAGGCCTGCCCCCTGAAATCCGTCCGCGCGCCACCTGCGCGCTCTGCCTGGTGCAGGGCTCGAGCGCGTACTGGGCGCACGTCGGCGACAGCCGCGTCTACCAGCTGCGCCACGGCAAGGTGTTCCAGCGCACGCGCGATCACAGCCACGTCGAACTGCTGGTGCGGGCGGGCCGCATCACCGAGTACCAGGCGCAGGGGCATCCCATGCGCAATTACGTCGATTGCTGCATCGGCGGCGATCCGGTCCTGCCGGAGATGACGCTGAGCGGTCGCCGTGCACTGATGCCCGGCGACGTGCTCATGCTCTGTTCCGACGGACTGTGGTCGGGACTCGGCGACGACCAGGTTGCATCGCTCAGCACGAGCCCCAGGGCTCATCTGCGCGAGGCGCTCGTCCTGCTCGGCACGCAGGCCGTTTCCAATTCCGCGCCCTACGCGGACAATACGTCGGCCGCAGCCATCCGCTGGTTTGGCCCCTGAGACTGGCCGCGTCGGCGGCTCGCCTCGCACTTCCCGGAGACCGAACACCTTGAGATCGAGTGGCCGCGCGCCCGACCAACTGCGTCCCGTCCGCATCACGCGCGGGTTCACCAAGCACGCGGAAGGTTCGGTGCTGGTCGAATTCGGCGACACACGAGTCCTCGTCACGGCCACCGTCGAAGAAGGTGTGCCCGGCTTCCTGCGCGGCAAGGGCGAAGGCTGGATCACTGCCGAATACGGCATGCTGCCGCGCTCGACGCACACCCGCAGCGCGCGGGAAGCGGCGCGCGGCAAGCAAGGCGGTCGCACCCTCGAGATCCAGCGGCTGATCGGGCGCTCGTTGCGCGCCGTCGTCGACATGCGCGCGCTCGGTGAACGCACCGTCACGCTCGATTGCGACGTGCTGCAGGCCGACGGCGGCACGCGCACCGCATCGATCACCGGGGCCTACGTCGCACTCGCCGATGCCATGAGCACGCTCGTGCGGCGGCGCTCGCTCACGGCCAGCCCGTTGCACGGACAGGTCGCCGCGGTCTCGGTCGGCATCGTGCGTGGCGAACCGGTCGTCGACCTCGACTACCTCGAGGATTCGTCGGCCGAGACGGACATGAACGTCGTGATGAACAACGGCGGCGGTTTCGTGGAGGTGCAGGGCACCGCCGAAGGCCACGCCTTCCGCCGTCACGAGCTCGACCAGCTGCTCGACCTGGCGGCGAACTCATGCCAGCAGCTCTTCGCGGTGCAGCTCGAAGCGCTGCAGGCTCCGCTCGCGGTGGTTCCGGAAGGAGCGCCGCGAGGCAAGGCACGCTGAGCCTCCGTGAGCATTCCCGCGCGACTCGTCCTTGCCACCGGCAACGCCGGCAAGCTGCGCGAGATGCGCGAGATCCTGGCGCCCTGGCACGCCGACGTGCGCTCGCTCGCCGAGTTCACGCCGGAGTCCGCGGCTGAAACCGGCCTGACCTTCGTCGAGAACGCGCTGCTCAAGGCGCGTTTTGCCGCGCGCGTCTCGGGGCTGCCGGCCATCGCCGACGATTCCGGCCTCGAAGTGGACGCGCTGCACGGCGCACCGGGTATCTACTCGGCGCGGTATGCGGGTCCCGCCTGCGACGATGCGGCCAACAACGCCAGGCTGTTGCTCGACCTCGAGTCGATCGCGGACGCCGCGCGCACCGCGCGCTATCGCTGCGCGATGGTCTGTCTGCGCTGGCCCGAGGACCCGTCACCCGTGATCGCGCAGGCCGCCTGGGAAGGCCGCATCGGCCGCGTCGCCCGCGGCACCGGCGGCTTCGGTTACGACCCGCTGTTTCTCGTGGACGACGGCGCGCGCACCGCCGCCGAACTCGCGCCCGCCGACAAGAACCTGAGAAGTCATCGTGGCCAGGCGCTGCGCGGCCTGGTCGCCGCACTCGCGTCCGGCGCGCCATGATCGACGCGCAACGGATTCCGCTCGCGCTCTACGTGCATCTGCCGTGGTGCGTGCGCAAGTGCCCGTACTGCGATTTCAATTCGCACGCCGTCCCCGCCAGCGGCATTGCAGAACAGGCCTACGTGACGGCGCTGCAACGCGACCTCGAGCACGCCACAACAGGTGCGGCGGGGCGCGAGGTCGTCTCCGTGTTCTTCGGCGGCGGCACGCCCAGCCTGTTCAGCCCGGCTGCAATCGGGCGCGTACTCGAGCACGCTCGCGGGCTGCTGCCGTTTGCTGCCGACGTCGAGATCACCCTCGAGGCGAATCCCGGCACCATCGAGCACGGCAGGTTCAGCGAGTACGCGGCGGCCGGGGTGAATCGCGTGTCGGTGGGCGCACAGAGTTTCGACGACGAGCGGCTCGCCGTCCTTGGCCGCATTCATGGCGCGAACGACACCGCACGCGCGGTGGACGAGCTGCGCGCCGCCGGCATCGACAACTTCAACCTCGACCTGATGTACGCGCTGCCGGGCCAGGACCTGCGCGGTGCCGTGGCGGACCTCGAGCGTGCGATCGAACTTGGGCCCACCCACGTTTCGCATTACCAGCTCACGCTCGAGCCCGACACGCCGTTTGCCAGGCGACCGCCGCCGCAGCTGCCCGACGACGAGTTGGCGTGGACGATGCAGCTCGAGTGCCAGGCGCGATTGGCCAGCGCCGGCTTCGAACAATACGAAGTCTCGGGCTACGCGCAGCGCGGGCGGCGCTGCCGGCACAACCTCGTGTACTGGGAATTCGGCGATT
This sequence comes from Steroidobacteraceae bacterium, assembly GCA_049687035.1. GTDB lineage: Bacteria > Pseudomonadota > Gammaproteobacteria > Steroidobacterales > Steroidobacteraceae > RPQJ01. The sequence continues at coordinate 605 of JBAVIQ010000244.1, read as the reverse complement.
ACCTCGGCGTGGGCGCTGGCGCGCACGGCAAGCTGACGCAGGTCGCCACGGGCGAGGTCGAACGCACCGTTCGCGTTCGTCATCCCGCGGCCTATCTTGCAGCCGCCTCTCCCCAGGAGCGCGTAGCCGAGGTGCGCACGGTGCCAGGGTCTGACCTGCCGTTCGAATTCACGCTCAATGCGCTGCGGTTGCTGGCAGGTTTTTCCGAACGGCAGTTCGAAGAGCGGACCGGACTGCCCGGTGCCGTACTGCATGGGCCGATCCAGCTGGCCGAGGCCCGGGGCTTGCTCGAACGGCGGGACGACCGTTGGCAACCCACTGCGCGGGGCCGCCAGTTTCTGAACGACCTGCAGGGGATATTTCTCCCGGTTTGACAGATATTTAGCTTCGTTTCGGCAACCGACCCCCGGCGCCGTTGACCGTTGGCGGCTGCAAACGCGCTTGCATGCCGGCATCGAATGGAGTACCCGAAATTCAGTTATGCACAACGGCGGACGGGGGGACGCACTTTCGGCGGGTTACGGCCTGTAGCGAAAGTGAAACGTTAGGCGACGTGCGTAAGCTATTGATATTAAAATGCAAATAGCCCTGATCATTTTTTGATC
>JBAVIQ010000243.1:0-3104 GCA_049687035.1 Steroidobacteraceae bacterium | reverse complement strand
GCAGGGCCGAGCGCCGCAGGTCCGCGATTTCGGCTTCGTGCCGGCCATCCGCAAACAGCCGCCGCCGCGCAAACAGCGCCGCCTCGATTTCGGTATTGCGCGGCAGGATCGCCGCGTCCACGACGCCTAGCCGTGCAGCTGCCTTGCGCTTGGCAAACAGGAAATCGTCGATGCCCTGTTCGGCCATCACGCGTGCGGCTTCCTCGGCCACCGCCTGACGCAACATTTCGGCGCGAGGGTTGGGTCTCTGTCGACTCATGTGCCTCCGAGGATACCGAATCGGGCCGTGCCGGCAACGGGCGTTGCGCAGGGTGCCGACGTCAGAAGATGGACTCGTCACCCGCAGCGGGTGCGACCGTTTCCGCACCCACGCCGTCGTCACCGAAGCCACCCATGCCTGGCTGCGGCGCATATCGCTCGAGGAACGTCTCGAACAGCGCGCCCGGCGCTCCAGCACGCGTCGGTGCACCGCTTTCCCGCGAAACCCACATGCGCACCACGCCCGGCGGTTCCGGCTGGCGGTGCTCCGGCTTGTCGCGCAGCGCTTCCTGCATGAAGTAGATCCACATCGGCAGCGCGGTCTTGCCGCCTTCTTCGTTTTCGCCGAGCGAACGCTCCTGGTCGAATCCGAGCCAGACCGCGGCCGCGATATCGGCATTGAAGCCCACGAACCACGTGTCGCGCCGGTCGCTCGTCGTGCCGGTCTTGCCCGCGATGTCCTTCCGATTGAGCGCGGCTGCTGCACGCTGGGCCGTGCCGCGCTGGATCACGTCCGTCATCATGTCCGTCATCACGAACGCATTGGCCGGGCTGATCGCCTGCGGCGCACGAGGTTCGCCAGTGGCCGCCTTCACGGCAGCAGCGCCGTTGGGAGCCTCGTTGGCAGCGGCCCGCACGTCGTCCGGCACAGCTGCGAGGTCTCCGGCCCCCATCGCTGCAGCCTCGCCTGCTGCGTCGAAATCGCACAGTCCGCACGCCCTGGCCGGCGCGGCATGGAAAAGTTCCTTGCCCTCCGAGTCCTGCACCGACTGGATAAAATACGGCGTCACCAGTGCGCCGCCGTTGGCGAAGACCGCGAAGCCGCGCGCCATTTCGAGCGGGGTGACCTGGCCGGTGCCGAGCGCAAGCGTGAGGTTCGCCGGCAGCGACTGCGGGCCGAAGCCGAACTGCGCGATGTGCTTCAGCGCGAAGCCGATGCCCGCCCCTCGCAGCAGCCGGATCGAAACGAGGTTGCGCGAGCGGACGAGGCCTTCGCGCATCGGCGTCGGCCCGTAGAACTTGCGGGTGATGTTCTGCGGCCGCCATTCTTCGTCGCCTTCCGCACCACCGCCGCCTGGCAGCACGATCGGGGCGTCATTCACGAGCGTTGCGGGGGTAAAGCCGCGTTCGAGCGCTGCGGAATACAGGAATGGCTTGAACGCCGAGCCCGGCTGCCGCTGTGCCTGCACCACGCGGTTGTACTTGCTCGACCCGAAATCGAAGCCACCGACCAGCGCGACGATCGCACCATCGTTCGGATCGAGCGCAACCAGCGCGCCGGACACCGCAGGCACCTGGCCCAGACGGTACCTGGATTCGGGCAGCGGCTCGACGTAGACCACGTCGCCTGCCGCGAGGACCTCGCGCGCGGTCTTCGGGTGCGGACCGAGCGCGTCCTTGAGGGGATCGATCACGGGCCTCGCCCAGGACAGGCCGTCCCAGTCGAGGGTGAGAGCAGAGCCATTGCGCAGGATCAGCTCGGCGCTGCGATCGGCCACGGCCGTGACGACCGCCGGCCAGAGGCTGCCGCGCCGCGGATTGCGCTTGAACACCTGGCTCAGCGTGGCGGCATTGCCGAGCTGCGCCGGGTCGATCCGTTCGAGCGGGCCGCGAAACCCGTGCCGGCGCTCGTATTCGAGGATGGTGCGCCAGGTTGCGGCATTGGCGGCTTGCTGCAGGCGGCTGTCGAGGGTCGTGTAGACCTGGTAGCCGGCCGTGAGGGCGTCCGTGCCGTGCTGACGTACCATCTCGGCGCGGACCATCTCGGCCACGTACGGCGCGTCGAGCTCGATGATCGGCCCGTGCAGGCGGCTGGAAATGGGCTCGCCGAGCGCCGCGTCGTGCTGGGCCTGGTCGATCTTGCCGAGTTCGAGCATCCGCCGCAGCACATAGGCCCGGCGGTCGCGCGCCCGCTCGACAATCGCGACTGGGTTGTCCAGTGATGGCGACCGCGGCAGGCCCGCGATCAGCGCTGCCTCGGCGACGGTCAGTTCATGCGCCGACTTGTCGAAGTACACCTCGGACGCGGCGCCGATGCCGTAGGCACGCTGCCCGAGGAAGATGCGGTTCAGGTACAGAGTCAGGATTTCCTGCTTCGAGAATTCACGCTCGAGCCGCATCGCCAGGAACACTTCCTTGAGCTTGCGCCGCAGGGTTTTTTCCGAGGTCAGCACGGTATTGCGCGCGAGCTGCATCGTGATCGTGCCGCCGCCCTCGCGGGCACTGCGCGAACTCACGTTGGCGACCACCGCGCGGACCAGGCTCTGCCAGTCGACGCCGGGGTGCTCGTAAAAACGCGCGTCTTCCGCAGCGAGGAACGCATCGATGACGACGGGGGGAATCTCGTCGAAGGCCACCGGGATGCGGCGCTGCTCGCCGATCTGCGCCAGCAGCTTGCCGTCGCGCGAATAGACCCGCAGCGGCAGTTGGGTCTTCACGTCCCGCAGCGAAGCGGCCTCTGGAATTTCCGGGGCCAGGTACTGGTAGGCCCCCGCGAATCCCATGCAGATCAGCACCAGTACCGACCAAGCGGTGGCCAGCAGCACGACCAGGATTCTCGTCATGACATTGCGACCCATTGCTAAAACTGCGAACGGTTCCTTGCCGCGCCCTAGATGCCTGTGCATAGTAGCCGCCGACAGCAGGGCAAACCCGTCGAAAGGCGGGGGCGCAACGCCGCCGGCCTAAAGGGGTAGCCCAATGCGCCGGAGTTGTCGGTTTTTCGCCACGACGACCGCAGGAAGTGACGCGGATGACGGTTTTTGTTAGCCCACGCACAATTCTATTAGGTTCAACCCTGATATATAGTGGCGCGGGGGCCTTGAAACTGCCACACGATCGCGGCG
>JBAVIQ010000242.1:0-1579 GCA_049687035.1 Steroidobacteraceae bacterium | reverse complement strand
CGGGCACGTTCGATTACTTCACCGAAGCTGTGAACGGCAAGGCGAAGTCGAGCCGGGGCGACTACACCGCCAGCGAAGACGACAACACGCTGGTGCAGGGCGTCGAAAACAACAAGAACGCGCTCGGCTACTTCGGCTATGCGTACTACGCCGCGCACAAGGACAAGATGACTGCGGTCGCGGTCGACAATGGCAAGGGCAAGGGCGCCGTGGGCCCCAGCCTCGAGAACGTGACCAACGGCACTTACAACCCGCTGTCGCGGCCGCTGTTCGTCTACGTCCGTGACACGGCGGCCAAGCGTCCCGAGGTTCGCGAGTTCGTGCAGTTCATGATGACGAACGGCAAGCTCGTAGGCGAGGTGGGCTACCTGCCACTGCCGAAGCAGGCCTACGATCTGGCCTGGAAGCACTTCCAGGACGGCAAGCTCGGCACGGTCTTCGGCGGCGTGCCGAAGGTCGGCATTACGATCGAAGAGTTGCAGGCACTGGAAGGTAAACTCTAACCGCCTTCCCGCTTGAGGGGCCGGGCCGGGATCGTGAGGCCCCGGCCCGTTGGCGTATGATTTGGCGCCTGTCTGGCGCCGGACGGGGATTCCCAATGACGGCATCGACCACCCGAAGCGCGACGGCCATGGGGCAGGGCGCCTTCGCGACGCTCCGGTACCGCAAGAATCGGGATCGGACCATCGAACTAGTGCTGCTCGCGGCGGCCCTCGTCGCCGTGTTCACGACGCTGGCGATCGTCTTCGTCCTGTTCTACGAGTCATCGTTCTTCTTCGATCATGTCTCGGTCAAGGACTTCCTGACCGATACGATGTGGACGCCGCTCTTCGACGACGCCCACTACGGCATCATGCCCCTTGTCTCGGGAACACTGACGGTCACTTTCGTGGCCCTCCTGGTCGCGATTCCCCTCGGTACGATCATTGCGATCTATCTTTCTGAGTTCGCGACAAAAAGGGTGAATGAAACCGTCAAGCCGATCCTGGAACTGCTCGGCGCGGTACCGACGGTCGTCTACGGCTACTTTGCGCTGCTGATCGTCACGCCGTTCCTGCAGAAGCTGATCCCGGACTTGCCGGGGTTCAACATGCTGAGTGCGGGCCTGGTCATCGGGCTCATGATCGTGCCGTACGTGGCGTCGGTCAGCGAAGACGCTATGCGGGCCGTGCCGCGCTACATGCGCGAGGGCTCCTACGCGATGGGTGCGACCAATCTGCAGACGGCGCTCCGTGTGGTGGTGCCGGGCGCGTTCTCGGGCATCGCGGCGGCGTACATTCTTGGAATCTCGCGCGCGATTGGCGAGACGATGGTGGTCGCGATCGCGGCGGGGATGCAGCCGACGCTGACGTTCAATCCGACCGAGCCGGCGGCGACGATCACCGCGTACATCGTGCAGGTGAGCCTCGGCGACCTGCCGCACGACAGCATCGGTTACCAGAGTATTTTCGCCGCGGGCCTCGTGCTGATGCTGATGACGCTCGTCTTCAATGTCATCGGCTTCTTCCTCACCCGCAGGTTCCGGGAGGCCTATTGAAATGGCCGCTGTGATGACCCACGAGGAGATGCGCCGCGGACT
>JBAVIQ010000241.1:0-4564 GCA_049687035.1 Steroidobacteraceae bacterium | reverse complement strand
GGCTCGAAGGCCTCGCGCTTTCGCCGCTCCTCGAGCTGATGCCCGCCTCGCTGCGCGAGGCGCTCGAGGACAACCGGGACCGGCTCTTCACCGCGACCATCAATGACGATGCCGAGGTGTTCCACGTCTCGCACCGGCAGTTCCTGCTGAACGGGCAGCCCCACCGCCTGCGCCTGCTGAAGCAGCTCACGCGCGAGGTCAACGCCCAGGAAGTCGCGATCTGGAAACGCGTGATCCGCGTCATTGCGCACGAGATCAACAATTCCGTCGCGCCGATCGCGTCGCTGGCGCAGTCGGGCCAGCGCCTCGCCTTGCAACCGGACACGGAGCAGCTTAAGCGCGTGTTCGGCGCGATCGAGGAGCGCATGTCGCACCTGGCGCAGTTCGTCGACGGTTACTCGCGCTTTGCGAAGCTGCCGCAGCCGCGCCCAGCGCACGCCGACTGGCGCCGCTTTCTCGATTCGCTGCAGGCCGTCGCGCCGTTCTCGCTCGATGGCATCGTCCCCGGCGAAATGGGGTGGTTCGACGAATCGCAGCTCGAGCAGGTCATGATCAACCTGCTCAAGAACGCCGCGGAAGCGGGCTCGCCGCCGTCGTCCACCATCGTGTCAGTCCGCCCGGCACGTGGCGGCTGGATGGTCGAGGTGCGCGACCGCGGCTCGGGCATGAGCCCCGACGTGCTGACCAACGCGTTGCTGCCGTTCTATTCGACCAAGCCTGCCGGCAGCGGACTCGGCCTCACGCTGTGCCGTGAGATCGTGGAGGCGCACGGCGGCACGCTCGAGGCGGGCAACCGGACCGACGGTGAGGAGGGTGCCGTGGTCCGGTTCTGGCTGCCGCCGTCGCCCGCCACGGGCGGTCACGGGCTGCGGTCGTCGATTGTCGAGCCGGCGTCGACCCAGACGCCGTAGGTGCAACGCAGGACCTGCGAGCCGCTCGCGACGAAATCGCCGTTGCGGAATTCGCTGCCATTGAACCAGCAGACAGCTTCGCCGGGTACCTGCTGTCGCACGACATCGGTGTCGATGTCTTCTTCGACGGCAATCGGGGAGTTGCGCAGCTCGGGATCGGGTGCGCCGACCTGGGTAATCGAACGATGCTCATGCAACATGGCCGTTCTCCAGTTTCACGACGAAGACGTAACCCGACAGTTGATGGTAGCGCCGCCGCACAGTTTGCGAACAGTCGGAATGTGCGGACGGCATTTCAGATTTCTGCAGCTTCCGGCAAGGCCGCTTTTTCCTTCTCTGGAATCTCGGTCATCGTCGCTTCGGTCAACAGCAGCACGCCGGCCACCGAAACGGCATTTTCCAGCGCCACGCGCACGACCTTGGTCGGATCGACGATGCCGGCTTCGTACAGGTCCACGTATTGCTTGCGCGCTGCGTCGAAACCCGCGGCTCCAGTTCCCTCGATCATGCGGGCGACGACCACGCCACCGTCCACCGAGGAATTCTCGGCGATCTGCCGGGCCGGTGTGTCGAGCACTCGCCTCAGGCATGCCACGCCGGTTCGCTCGTCACCCTCGGTCTGCGACTCGAGCTTGGCCACGGCGTCGATGCAGCGGATCAAGGCAAGTCCGCCGCCCGGGACGATGCCTTCGGCGACTGCCGCCTTGGTGGCGCTGATGGCATCGTCGAGCGCGTCCTTCTTCGACTTCATCTCGGATTCCGACGGCGCGCCCACGCGAATCACTGCCACGCCGCCGGCCAGCTTGGCCAGGCGCTCTTCCAGTTTCTCCCGATCGTAATCGCTGGACGCCTTCTCGATCTCGCGACGGATCTGCGTCATCCGGCCGTCGATGGCCGACCGTGCGCCCGCACCACCGATGATCGTCGTCGTGTCCTTGTCGACCACCACTCGCTTGGCCCGGCCGAGCGAGGCCAGTTGCACGTCCTCGAGGCGCTTGCCGAGTTCTTCGGAGACCAGTTCGCCGCCGGTCAGCACCGACATGTCAGTCAGGATCGCCTTGCGCCGATCGCCGAAGCCGGGCGCCTTGACTGCCACGCTCTTCAGGACGCCGCGGATCTGGTTGACGACCAGGGTGGCGAGCGCCTCGCCTTCGAAGTCCTCGGCCACGAAGAGGATCGGGCGTCCCGACTTCGCCACCTGCTCGAGCAGCGGGATCAGGTCCTTGAGCAGGTTGATCTTGCGGTCGGTCAGCAGCACGTACGGCTCGTCGAGCACGGCCTCCATCTGTTCCGGATCCGTGATGAAGTAGGGCGAGGTGTAGCCGCGGTCGAACTGCATGCCTTCGACCACCTCGAGCACGGTTTCGGTGGTCTTCGACTCCTCCACCGTGATGACGCCTTCGTCGCCCACTCTTTCCATGGCGTCGGCGACCAGTTCTCCAATCGCCGCGTCGTTGTGCGCCGAGATGGTCGCAACCTGTGCCTTTTCCTTGCGGGTGCTGACTTTGCGCGACATCGCGGCAAGTGCGGCGACTGCGGTCTCGACGGCGCGATCCAGGCCGCGCTTGATGTCGATGGCGCTGGCACCCGCGGTCACGTTGCGGACACCGTCGGCGAAGATCGCATGCGCCAGTACGGTGGCGGTGCTGGTGCCGTCACCCACTGCGTCGCCGGTCTTTTCGGCGGCCTGCCGCAGCATCTGCGCGCCCAGGTTCTCCTCCGGATCGCGGAGTTCGAACTCCTTGGCGATCGTGACACCGTCGTTGCATACCAGCGGCAGACCCCATTTCTTCTGGATCAGGACCGACTTCGATTTCGGTCCGAGGGTGATGCGCACAGCCTCCGCCAGCTGCTGCGTGCCCCGCAGGATCTTTTCGCGCGCGGCGGAGCGGAACAGGACCTGCTTGTGCGTCATCGCACGACTCCCGTGACTCCATGGAACCCGATTCTCCCGCTCTGGTCGGCAACCTGGAATACGCAGAGTTGGTAGCCCGAACGGCTGGCCTGCCATCAGTGCGCGGGTCACCGGGCGGACCGGAGGCGGTTTCGATGCTAGAGTCAGCGACCCATGATGTTGACTGCATTCATCCCGCGACGTGCGCCAACGCTCGTCGCGCTGATCGTGTTCGCGCACGCCGTCGGGCTGCAGGGCTGTGCCGCCGAGCCGGTCCGGCATCCAGTGCCCGAAGCGCGCAATGAACAGGCAGTCGTCCCCGGCATGCCCGCCGACGTGCGTTACTGGGGCGACGATGCAACCGCGGCATTCCGCGACTGGCTGGCGTTGCCCGAAGACGAACTTGACGTCTGTTGTGCGGGCCTGGTGGACCGATCGCACAACTACCTCGTGATCTCGAGCGGCGGCGTCGAAGGCGCGTTCGGCGCCGGTCTGCTCGCCGGCTGGACGGCCGCCGGCACGCGCCCCGAGTTCCAGTTGGTCACTGGCGTCAGCTCCGGCGCGATGATTGCGCCGTTCGCTTTCCTGGGGTCGGCGTACGACGGCACTCTCCGCGACATCTATTCGAGTTTCTCGTCGAAGGACCTGGTCGAGCGTCGCAGCGTACTGCAGGCGCTGCAGAGCGATTCAATGATGGACCCGGCGCCGCTGCGCCGTTTGATTGACCGGTACCTCGGCGACGCTGAGATTGCGCAGATCGCAGCGGAGGGCCGCAAGGGTCGGAAGCTCCTGATCGGCACGACGAACCTGAATGCAGGGCGACCCGTGGTCTGGGACCTGACGAAGATTGCAGGCAGCGGGGCGCCTAACACGAGGCAATTCATCGGCGACCTCATCCTCGCATCGGCGTCAATTCCCGGTGTATTTCCGCCGGTGCGGATCAGCGTCGAGTCCAGAGGAGTCAGCTACGACGAGGTGCATGTCGATGGCGGTGTGACGGCCCAGCTGTTTCTTGGTCCAGCGGGAGTCGACTGGAAGCGTGTCACGGAGCGGTTCCGGGTGCGGGGTCTGCCGCAGGTGTACGTGATCCGGAACGCGCGCGCGTATCCGAAATGGACTGCGTTCCGAACGCGAGTGTCACCCCTGCTCGAGGACTCGATTTCGGCGCTGAGCCGGGACCCGGGCGCCCCCCCCGCGTGGCACGAGGTCGAGCCGGGCTATTCGTCCATTCTCATGCGCGCCATGGAATCGATGATCCTGACACGCGGCTTCAACGACGCCGTCCAGATCTACATGAAGAGCCACGGCGACGACCTCGGCTTCAACCTCGCGCACATTCCCGATGACTTCACCTTCGGGTCGACCGAGTTCTACGACCGCACCTACATGCGGGTACTCTTCGAGCGTGGCTACGTAATGGCGATGGGCGGGTACCCCTGGCTGCGCGGTGGGCTGGCGGTCAAAGAGGAGCCCGACGGGCACAAGCAGATCCCAGGCACTGTCGGCGGCCCGGGCGGCTAGAATCACTGCATGACCCCGCCCCTGACGTTCGATTTCCTGCGTTCCCAGATCGTCGGCATCGATGCGGCGTTCGAGACGCCGTTCGGCCGCCGGCTGATGGTCTACTGCGACTACACGGCGTCGGGCCGCTGCCTGCTCTTCGTCGAGCGCTACCTGCAGCACCTGCAGCGCATCTACGCCAACACGCACACGGAAGACGACCTGACGGGCCGCAGCATGAGCCGCCTGCTGCATGAAG